>WTAG01000690.1 GCA_013139755.1 Methylomarinum sp.
GTAACCTCATTATTGTTAGTTGAATGAGCTTACAAATTAACCTGTTATGCATATAACAGGCAATGAGGTTACGCTTTAATTTAAGGGAGGCGCTGTTTTTCTCCGCGATAGCGGCTTCGTCCAACAATCGCTTCCAGCCGACCGTAAAAAGCGTCACAAAATTTGCAAAAAGACGCAAATTTTCCGCCCCTTTTTACGTCAAGTGATTTGGGCGTTAGGATTGAGTTTCTATAGCAAAGTCTTGCCTCACATGAGAATAAATCATGAATAAGATAATTTTTAAAACCCGTAAGTGTTGGATTGTATTTACATTTGGATTCCTTTTTACTTCGTGTGTTGAATCCAACGTAAAAACTTACCCGGATGTCAATTCTTTATTATGTAAACCGAGGCCTATTCCACCCATCCTTACTAATAGTGAAGCAATTTGTTTTGCTGCCTATATTGATAAGGTTAAAAATTTGCTTCTAAATGCTCAACATTCAGCAGGATATGAAGGCTGGAAAGTTATTCCTCACCGTGAAGAAATGGGTCGCTCGTGGAAAGTCCAAGTTCGTTCCACAGGAAAGATATTCCCTAGTTACCGTTGTACATTGTCATTTACTGAAAAAGGAGAGTCCATAAGCCCAAATATTCCAATTGTTCAATGTGGTTACAAAAAATAACGTGAATCAAAAAATGGAGAATTCTAATGAATTATAAGTCATTGATATTTTTATCTGTTGTATTGTCGCTGCCGCTAACCGTGTCGGCTAACAGCACATCACCGAATCCAATATTTTCAAATGAAGCATTCGTAGCACCACTGTTCCAAATACAGCAGGCTGCGGATGCCTCAGAAATTATTACTTTTAGTGAATTTCCTATCGGAACGTCAATCACCAATCAATATGAAGATATTGGAATTATCTTTGGTGGTTCAGGTTCGTTTATAACAAGTGACGGTGCTAATCCTACAAGTCCTGTACTTTCGGGTTCTCCAATATTTCAAGGGAACATTACGGGGCAATTTGTAGAGCCAGGGACAGGTGAATCAACTGTAGTTGAATCATTCACATTTAATGCTGGCTATTTTGATGAATTTGGTAGTACACGCATCGAATGGTTTGACCCTGATGGTAAAAAACTTGGGCAGCGCATCAACTCTCAATTAGGTATCGAACAGCTTACTTTTGAGGGAGGGAATATCGCGAGTTGGAAAATTGGAATTGTTGAAAGTGAGCCTTCTGGTTACGCCATTGACAATGTCTCTTTTGTGCCAATTGGACCATCTATACTATTTCGTGAAAAGTCTGGTGATGATAAGGATGGCACTTGGGGACTTTTTGTTGATGAAATCCCTGGATTCGACCATGTTGGATTTCATATAGGAAATAAAGTTTATGAAGCTCACCCTGGTTATCTTAGTGGTACATATGTTTCAGCTGACGGCGAAGAGTCAATTTCTATGAGCCAGATTAACGCAGTTCAATCGCAACATTCCCGAGAAACTTTCGAACATGATTCAATGAGCTCAGGATCGACACCTGTTATTGACTTTGAAGAAATCCCGGTAGAAGAGCAGCTTGCGACAAAGATGCGAGATGCAATAGAAACTGTGCAAGGGGCAACTTTTCAATTTATTAACTTCAGTAATATAGATGGAATTCAAACTACACTTTCTCCATCAGCACAAAAAGGCGGAGATAATACGTTTACTTGTGTCGGCCTTGTTGAGTGGGCTGCAGAACAAGCAGGGCATAATGAGGGGGGAGGATTTATCAATAATAATTTTGAATCATTCTTGTTCCCTGACCCCCGAGTTATAACATTTCCACCTGAATTGATTGAGGTGCCATTACTTTCACCTCAGTTGCTTAATTATGCGATGAAAGGGCAAAATCTTTTACAAGGTGTTAATCAATGGGTACAAGGGCTATTTGATCCTGTCGATTTTATTTTAGTCGACCCTTTGGGGCGAAAAATTGGATATACCCAAGCCACAGGTCATGTGAATGAAATTCCTAATGCCTTTTATAGTGGTGACGGCGGGGTTGAACAGTTTTTAATACCAAACCCTATCCCAGGTATCTATAATATTGTGCTTGAAGGTGTCAATGATGATGTTTTTACTGCAATTAGTGCGAATGGAACTTCGACAGGTTTTCACGGATTCTTATCCAATGGAGAACAAAAGGAGCAAACACTGTTTGTTGAGCCTAAAGCTGGCACAGGCGGTGATGTTGATGGTGACGGGGATGTAGATGATGATGATATCCAAGCTTTGATTCCACAGTTGAACCGTTTTACTGATGGGCTCGGTAATCCTGGGGATATCGACGGTGACGGGTTACTTTCAGAAAATGATTTAGCTCTTCTTACCGAACTAGTTAATTTACTCGGGTTAACCGAAGTAGATATTGATATTCTTCCTGAAAGTCAAACAAATCCAATTAATCTAAAAAGTAAGGGAGTTATTCCTGTGGTAATTCTCGGTTCTGAAGCTTTCGATATAGAAAGTATTGATATAGAATCGCTTGAATTCGGCCCCTCTGGTGCATTTCCTAAACATTCGATAGGCGGACACAAAGAAGACGTAAATGGCGATGGGTTGATGGATTTAGTATCGCACTATCCAATGCAAGAAGCTGGTATTGTTGCCGGTGACATGGAGGCATGTGTTTCTGCAATAACCATTCAGGGGCAGAAAATAACAGGTTGTGATCAAATCAATGTCAAATAGAGAGGTTTACGATCATAGCAAGGTAAAATCCTAACGAATTAGGTTAGATTGTGATCGCGAAGCGAGCCACAATCTGAACCGTTTGTTGGACAAGCCCGATTTAACTGTTTGGTATGAGTTTCGCTATTGCAAATAGCTTTTTGCTGAACAGGCCGA
>WTAG01000077.1 GCA_013139755.1 Methylomarinum sp.
CAATAGCCTGCTATTACGTGCGATTTTTGCCTTGAATCTGAATATTATGAGCATAATCTACTTCGTCCAGACTTAATCAGAGGCTCCTATAGGGCTATGCGCGAAATAAAATATTTAACTAGGTGTGTGAGTGTTGGGCGTACTTCAGCCCGTTAAATATCAATGATTTGTAGGGTGAAGTGTGCTGAATCTCCCTCCACGCCTAATACCAAGTTGTCGAAGTTGTTTTATATGCGAGCCTAAGAGTATGGATAAAGACAGTTTTTAATTTAATAAATGAAACCTTTTCGAAAACTCATTCTCTATAAAAATGGGAGTGAGTGGGATTTATATTTCATCTGTTAGTGTATAATACTATGCTGATTCATAACTGTTGTACGGATACATCCCGCTTTTTTTACTCAATAAGAAGGGGAAGAGAAATGAAACAAACTAAATTTGTAGTTAATGGTGTTAAAGCGTTGCTGATTCTAATATTGCTTTTAGGTAGTGGATCAGCTGTTTTAGCCAAAACAAATGATTGTTGGGCTGATTTTTTTGAAGATTCTCAGTTTAAAGGCAAGCATTTTCGACTTAAAGGACCTGTTCAATTGGGTAGTTTACTGAAAGTAAACGGAGAAAATTGGGATAAAAGAATTGAAAGTATTTTAGTTGGCCCTAAAACAACTTTGACAGTATTTGAGAATAAGAATTTTAAACTGACATTAAAAGAAATGGCTAACCATCCTGTTTTAATGAAATCCTTAGGTATTACAAAGCAGGATATTCTGGAGGATTCGGAAATTATTTTTCGCCCTAATTCAAAAGTACATAGTTTTGGTGAATATAATTTTTATCATAAAATCAGGTCGTTGAAAGTTGATTGCGTAAAATAGATGAATGGTATTTGCAGTTGCTCGATTTTTTATTGTCCTGTGAGTATTTTTTCATGGGGCATTAGGGAGCCTCTGATCAAGTCATGAACTCGTATCTTATGCTCAGAATATCCAGCTTCTACCTTAAAAGCCTCGGCAACTGCTCCATGCGTTGCTCTACCTCCATGTAGCTTGGGCTAGAGCAGGACGCGGTAGCTTTGCCTACAGGACGTAGGTAAGGGGCGAGAGCAGGATGCGGTAGCTTTGAACCTAAATATTCTGAACACAATTTACTTCGCCCAGACTTAACCCAAGGTTCCTTGGAAATCAGGGTATAAAAATTAAAAGGCTCTAAATAATTTAAAGCCAAAAAATCTTTTAGATTGCTTGTGCATCAATAGATGCTGATGTAGCAGAATTCATAGCGTTATTTTATTAACTTAACTATCAAGATATCTCTTAATTCGTTAAAATACAGCATTTTTTGATCAGGCGTATTTAATGCGGATCCAGTCTCTCCCTACACAGCTTGTTAACCAAATCGCCGCAGGTGAGGTGGTCGAAAGACCCTCTTCAGTGGTTAAAGAATTGGTGGAAAATTGCTTTGATGCAGGCGCTACTCAAATTACTCTTGATATTGAACAAGGTGGTATTCGAGTCATTAAAATTCGTGATAATGGTTGTGGCATTTATAAAGATGATTTGCCACTGGCATTATCGCGACATGCAACCAGTAAAATTACTAATCTACAAGATTTAGAGCGGGTATCCAGTATGGGCTTTCGTGGTGAAGCCTTGCCGAGTATAAGTTCTGTTGCCAGGTTGACCTTAATCTCACGAACTGAAGATGCAGATTGTGCGTGGAAAGTGAGTGCAGACGGTACAGAAAGAGATTTTGACCCACAGCCAGACCCGCATCCTCAGGGCACGACTATTGATGTAAGAGATCTGTTTTATAATACGCCGGCAAGGCGTAAGTTTTTGAAAACAGAAAAAACAGAATTCACACATATAGAAAGTTTGATTAAGAAAATGGCTTTAAGTCGTTTTGATATTGGTTTTGTTTTAAATCACAATCAAAAAGAAGTGATTAATTTAAAGCCGGCTCAATCGATAGCTGAAAAAGAAAAGCGAATTGCTAGCATTTGCGGCTCTGCTTTTATTGAAAACTCAGTCACTATAGATTTTGAGGCTTCAGGGCTACAATTGTCAGGCTGGGTGGGGTTGCCTACCTTTTCGCGTAGCCAGCAGGATATGCAGTATTTTTATGTTAATGGACGGTTAATTAAAGACCGTTTGGTAACACATGCTGTTAAACAAGCCTATCAAGATGTTTTGTTTCATGGGCGACATCCGGTTTTTGTGCTGTATTTGACTTTAGATCCAGCCCTGGTTGATGTTAATGCGCATCCAGCAAAACTTGAAGTCAGGTTTCGTGAAGGGCGGTTGGTTCATGACTTTTTGTTTAGAGCATTGCATCGCTCTTTGGCGGAGCTAAGGCCAGGTGAATCGAAAGTGGCGACAATTAAGGTTGAAGAGTTCACTCCAATTCAAACGCCACAGCATGAAGTAGAAACACCGATACCTTTGCAGAGCCGGTCATTTAGTCAGGAAGCACCAAGGCAGGCTTCTTTGCCTATGAATGTGGCTGAAGAAATTGAATCGTACGCTAGTCTTTATCCTAAAGATAACGCTAGTCCAAGTGTTGGTTTTAACCAATCTATACCAGACGCCCAGCCAGGGATGCCGCCTTTAGGTTATGCAATTGCACATTTGCATAGCATTTATATACTGTCAGAAACTGAAAAAGGCATTATTTTAGTTGATGCCCATGCGGCGCATGAGCGAGTAACGTACGAACGATTAAAAAAGCAATATCATCAAGGTGTTGTGCCTAGTCAGCCGTTATTATTACCGCTTAAAATTCAAGTTAGTGATAGTGAGGCTGATCTGGTGGAGCAGGAGCACGAATTCTTTTCCAGTTTAGGTTTTGATATCAATCGTACAGGACCAGAGGCCATTGTTTTAAGGGCAACGCCAGCTTTGTTAGGGCGCGAAGATATGGATGCTTTAATACGTGATATTTTGGCTGATATTGTGACGCATGGTATGAGTCGCCGAGTGCTGGAAAAATCAAATGAAATCCTGGCGACAATGGCTTGTCATGGATCGGTGAGAGCTAAGCGTAAATTAACTGTTAATGAAATGAACTCGTTATTAAGAGACATGGAGCAGACTGAGCGAATAGGGCAGTGTAATCATGGTAGGCCGACCTGGATTGAGTTAAGTACCTCGGATTTAGATAAGTTTTTTCTTAGAGGGCAATGATATGTATTGTCTAGGTGTTCGTGGCGAGGACTATGGCTTTACAATTAAATGTATTTATAAATGTTAAATAAAGAAAATTTACCGCCTGCGATATTTCTAATGGGGCCAACAGCCTCAGGTAAAACTGCATTGTCCGTAGAGCTGGCTGAAACATTGAATGCAGAAATAATTAGTGTTGA
>WTAG01000426.1 GCA_013139755.1 Methylomarinum sp.
ATCAGTTGTAACGGTAAATGGATCAGCAATGTGCAACTGCATATTCTGCGCTGTTTTCCGGCTGATTAAAACGGTGTTTTCCTCGGTCATTAATCGTAAACCCTCCCCATCTTCATATTGTTGCTGCCAGGAAGATTGAAAAGTGTTTTCAATCAAAGGATCTATGCCATAAAGCTTGAAAGTATTATTAGTTACTGCTGTGGAATGCACATAACCATTAACAACAGGCGACAGGTTTTGTATGCCGTGAACAACCCTTAAACGGGTATATAGTTTTTCATCCAGCCCCCCATCACTGGCTGTGATTCTATAAGACGCTTTCCCTGATAAGGCCTGTGTCGTTTGTTTGAAAGAATTCAATGAACTTTCCAAAGCCAGATCTATAGAAACCACGACTGCAACACCCAAAGTAATCCCAAGGATTGCTAAAACCAGTTGCCAGGGATGCCGATATAAAAAATTTCGACTGGCTTTTTTAAGGAGACTTCTCATCGGTTATCAGTCTCCAGTTTTAGAGACTTATTTTTGATTGTAAATACCCGGTCCGCCTTACCCATCACTTCAACACTGTGTGTGGCCATAATCAGGGTTTTCCCAGCCTTGCGAACCAGATTATCTAACAACTCCAATACCTGTTTGCCCGTCTCAATGTCCAGATTACCAGTTGGTTCATCAGCAAGAATAATATCTGGATCATGTACAAGGGCTCTGGCAATCGCAACCCGCTGTTGTTCTCCACCAGATAAACGATCCGGATAACTATCAAGACGATTAGACAGATCCAGTTGTGCCAGTAACTCAACCACTTTATCCCTGTCATTGTTACTAACAGAGTTGATTAGCTCCAGAGGTAACAACAGGTTTTCCCCAACTGTCAGTGTTGGAATTAAATTATAAGCCTGAAATACAAAACCTATATGATGGCGCCGAAACAAGGTACGTTGCAGCTCAGTTAGTAAACACAGGTTACAATCGTTGATTCGAATACCACCCTTTGAAGGCTGGTCTAAGCCGCTGATCAAATTGAGTAAGGTCGATTTTCCAGAACCACTACGACCCAATAAAACAATAAATTCACTCTCAGCGACCGTCAATGTCAAATCTTTAAAAATAACATGCTGCTGTCCAGACTCCAGATAATCTTTACTGAGTTGAGTAATTTCAATCGCTGGTTTTTTTATCATATTTAAGAACGGTAGTTATTAAAATATTCGAAACTAACTTAAGCTGGTTTTTATTTTAAGTGAAAACATTGTCTTGAAAAACGTACACAAAATAACGTCAAAGTCCCTCTTCCAGATAGATAGCTGCTATGTTTATTTTGCGCACACGCCCAAAATCATTAGAGCAATATCAATCAAAATCTAACTAAAACGCTATTAACCTAAATAAGACATTGAATGTTATATTTGACAGAGATACTTAAGATAATTCAACAATCATGCAAAAAACACAACCCGGTTATCGCAGATTTAACTCATTATTCCAACTGGTCGTTTTTTTCAAACCGTACAAATCCAGATTGCTTCTGGCATTTTTGGTCTTGATCATTGCAGCTGGCGCCACGTTGGCATTACCTGTTGCCATTAAATTAATTATTGACCAAGGCTATTTATTACAACAGCCTGAACTGATTAATCAATATTTTATCTTGCTCATTGTTATTGTCGCAGTCATGGCCATATTTTCAGCTGCACGATTTTATTTGGTGATGTGGCTGGGTGAACGTATTGTTGCGGATATCCGCTCAAAACTATACCGACATATACTAACAATGGAGCCGGCTTTTTTCGAGACTACCCGAACCGGAGAAATTCTATCGCGACTAACCACCGATACCACATTAGTCCAATCGGTCGTAGGTGCAGGCATTTCAGTCACTTTGCGTTGTTCTTTTTTACTTACCGGCAGTTTGGTCATGCTATCGATTACCAACCTGCAACTCACTGGTTTAATACTAATCATTGTTCCCTTAGTTATACTGCCATTAATTGTCTTCGGACGTAAAATCAGACAATTATCAAAAAAGAATCAGGACTGTATCGCTGAATCCAGTGCCATAGCCAGCGAAACATTCAATGCCATCCAAATGCTTCAATCCTATCTTCTAGAAGACTTTTACAGTCAGCGTTTTAACGCATCCGTAGAAAGCGCCTTTGCTACTGCACGAAAACGATTGACGGCGAGAGCCCTATTGGCTGCTTTTGCCATATTCACTGTTTTCAGTGCGATGATGGCAATTATTTGGTTAGGCACCCAATGGGTGCTAGCCGGGAAAATGACACTAGGGGAACTCAGTCAGTTTCTGATTTATGCCATTATGGTCGCCACCAATTCTGCAGCTCTCAGTGAAGTATGGGGAGATATCCAAAGAGCGGCCGGAGCAATGGAACGTATCCTGGAGTTATTGAAATCACAAGCTGAAATTGTTTCACCCCGTCATCCCCAGTTAATACCAACGTCTAAACTTGAAGCCATAAGTTTTAAGCATGTTTTTTTCAACTATCCTTCTCGCCCCGAACAACATGCCTTACTCAATTTCACCCTGAATATTGTGCCTGGTGAAACAATTGCACTGGTCGGCCCTTCAGGAGCGGGTAAAAGCACCGTGTTTCAATTGTTATTGCGTTTTTATGAGATACAAAAAGGAAACATAACCTTAGGCGGGATTAATATAACACAAGCCGATATTAAACAATTGAGACAAGCTTGTGCCATCGTTCCCCAGGAAACTTCAATATTCGCTGCCAGTGTTATGGAAAATATTCGCTATGGAAAACCTGATGCTAGCGATGATGAAATCAGAACATCAGCTGTAGCCGCCGCAGCCGATGAATTTATCCATAGACTTCCCGACGGATATGATACCTCTCTGGGTGAACGCGGAATCAGACTATCGGGCGGCCAACGCCAGCGGATAGCAATAGCCAGAGCCATTCTTAAAAATGCACCTATTTTATTATTAGATGAAGCAACCAGTTCTCTGGATGCTGAAAGTGAAAAACTGGTTCAGGATGCGCTACATAATTTAATGCAAAACCGGACTACTCTGGTCATCGCACATCGTCTTGCTACCGTTTTGCGTGCCGATAGAATTGTAGTCATGAATCACGGAGAAATTGTTGCCATAGGAAATCATCAACAATTACTTGAACAAAAGGGACTTTATGCCAGACTGGCCGCATTGCAGTTTGGTGAGATGCATTGATTGGACACTTCAGCCCTTTCTGAAACTCTGGTGGATAGCCAGCGTTTTTGGGTCACTGAAATCGAGCCGCTAACTGGATTGGTGTAGGTCAAACTAGTGGCCGTGGCAGACAGGACCAGAACAGATTCATGCTGACCAGTCTAAAACCAAAAAGATAATCAGATTCAACAAATTGGAAACCACTCTGCAAGAGTTTTTACATACAGAGGAAACCCAATTAAAAAAGCAGGAACAAAACGCTGGAGAAAAGCGCTAGAACGTGCTGGTATTGAAAACTTCATTGGCATGGACTAATGACATACTTGGGCAAGCTGGCATGTTCGGAATGGAACACCTTTAAACGCCCTGCAAGAATTAAGAGGCTGGGCAGATTATTCAATGGTATTAAGATATGCTCATTTATCAAGCGATCATCTTAAAGAATATGCCAAAAATGTAACGAGTGAATCAAAGCAGAATGTGACAAATTTACTACATGCTACTAACAGAAAGTAAGTTGAATCACATAAGCCTTTGATTTAAATGGTGGAAATACCGGGGATCGAACCTGGGACCTCGGGGTTATGAATACTGAGAAGACTATCTCAAACTCCTTAAAACTCCATGTAATCAGTAGTTTAACATAAGTGTAAAGTTGTTCAAAGCAGTTAAAAGTCAC
>WTAG01000397.1 GCA_013139755.1 Methylomarinum sp.
AGCTTCAACTAATATCGGCGATGCTCATGAAATATGTGATTTTGATGTCGTTTTAAATGAACTGGATTTAAATGCCTTAGAAGCTAAAGCTCAGCTGGAAACCCTGGAAAGTAAACTGGATGATATACAAAATATGGTAGAAATATGTATAAGTTCAGATAAGGAACGTGGATGAAACAACTTCCCGTTAGATATCGGGAAGTTATTCCATGCACGTTCCTAAGTAACTGATAAAAAAATCAGCTTTATTCAGTATGATGCTATATACCCGCCTTTTTATAAGTAAATATAATATAATGGTCGATTCACTCTGAAAAGAGTGCAGATAATGATTTTTTTATAAAATGAATGAGGAGCACTGTCAATGTGTTGGAGTGGTGAAGCATCAGCAGTTTTAGCTGTCGCAGGTTTAAGTACTGCAGCTTATGTTGCATATAAAGGGGAGTCTAAAGAACTATGGATTCCACTCACATATTTTGCCTTAATGGAGTTACTGCAAGCGGCAACTTATGTTTATATCGATTTATGTGATAACCCGAGTAATCAGGTGCTCACATTATTAGGCTACATTCATATTGCTTTTCAGCCATTTTTTGTCAATATGGTTGCAATGTACTTTATCCCGGAAAGCGTTAAAATAAAAATTCGGACAACGGTATACACCATTTGTGCAATAAGCTCTCTAGCGATGTTGATTAAAATGTTCCCATTTGACTGGGCCGGTGCATGTAATGTGGGGATTGAAGGCTTTTGTGGCACACAAACTTGTTCTGTTTCAGGTGACTGGCATATTGCATGGCAACTGCCTCTAAATGGATTGATGTCTTCACCTGTGGATTGGTTGCCAGGTTTTGACTGGGGATTACATGGGTTTTCATATATTTTAGCTGCGTTTTATATGCCTTTTGTTTATGGATCATGGCGTTTTGTAGGGTTCCATTATTTGGTTGGTCCTCTTATTTCTGATATTACAACCTCTGATCCAAATGAATATGCTGCGGTATGGTGTTTATTTTCAATTGCATTATGTGTATCAGTGATTAAGTCACCAATCAGAAAACATTTACATGTTAAAAAATGGCCGTATTATCAAAAGCATGTCGGTGACGATTTGTAATAAATAATTCAAGCATTAAAAAAGGGGCTAATAAGCCCCTTTTTTTTGTCTAAAGATATTTAGGAACGTTCATGGAATAACCTCCCTTAATCTTTTTCAAACATTTGCTTTAACCTCAGCTTAAACTTTTCTTTATCTTTAAAATAAAGGAATAAGATGATTAGAACAGGCCAGCCTAATAAAACAATGATTTTGGTTGCAATGGCAAAACTCATATTAGTCTCCTTAATAATGGTGGTTTTTATGGGGGCCTTAGTACTTGATGTTGTCGTAAAAACCATATAATGACAGCATAGGACTGTCTATCAGGTTATCCAGATAGTATACCTTTTCATCTCCTTTTACCTCTTTATTCGAGGGATTATTACATTCGAGCTCTTGCAATGTTATTAAATCCTCAGTTCTTAAGGAACCTCTGATTAAGTTGATTAGAATTTAGCGCAGAAAAAATAGTCGCTATTTTTCACGAAGTGAGGGGTAATAGTCATTCTATTGCGCCGATCTTCGTGGAAAATATCGGCCGTTTTAGCAAGCTAAAAATAATTGGACTTGATCAGAGGTTCCTTAAGGTACAATATGCGGTCATTAGATTTAGCTTACTAGCCTTAATAATATGAAATTTTCTTTTGAAATTGTACCAAGAACTGAACAAGCCTTTGATCAGCAATATGATTTTGTCTCAACGCTTGGCGATTCTATTAGCATGATTAATATACCTGATATCCAGCGGTTATCGATTAGAAGCTGGGAAACAGGGGGAAAGATTGATAGAGCTAAATATAATTTTGTACCACATTTTAGGGCGACAGATTTTTCTTTGCGGTCGGGAGATATTTTTCGAATTATAGAAGAAAATCAGCTAGACCATGTGTTACTTGTATCTGGTGATCCACCCGAGGGAATCAAAAGAGAATTTCACAATACCAATGTGCTGGATTTGATTAGAGTAGTTAAGCAGAAATATCCCGATATAACGATTCATGCTGGCTTTGATCCACATCGAAGTGGTATTCAGGAAGAATGTAATTATGTGCAAAGAAAAGTTGATGCAGGCGCATCAAGCTTCTTCTCCCAACCTTTTTATGATATTAGGATGGTGGAAATTTATGCTGAACATATGCAAGGTATTGAAACATATATAGGTTTAAGTCCTATTACAACAGCAGCATCAAAGAATTATTGGGAAATAAAAAATAAAGTTAAATTCCCTACAAATTTTAAAGCAGAAATTGACTGGAATATCGATTTTTCAAATAAGGTGATTGCTATGGCTAAAGAGGTGGGATTTAATATTTACTTTATGCCAATAAAGATTGATCTTGACGAGTATTTTGGAAGGCTGGATCTTGGCGCTTAAAACAGAATGTTATAAGCAAAAAAACAGGGTGCCGAGGCCCCCTGTTTTTGGCTAAAGCGAAACTAACTTATAGTTTGCCTTTAAGAGCGTTAAAACCGTGCTCAGCTTTTTCTAACCACTCAGTTGCTTCAACTAAGTTGTCTTTTTTTGCAGCTTTTCTAGCTAATTTTAAGTTTTTGTTAGCTTTTTGTGCGAAACGAGCAACGATGTCACTCGCATTGATTTCTTTTTTAGCATTCATTGCTAATCTAATCATTTGTTGTACTTCAGCACCACTTTTGCCTTCATTGATAGCCTTCATTGACTCAGCAATTTTTACTAAAACCATATCAATAGCTTGTTCTGGACCAAAACAAGTTCTGCCATCTTCACAAGCAACAACAGCTGTTGAGAAAGATCCTAAAGATAAAGCTAATGTTAATGCTACGATAGCGCTTTTTAATAATTTCATGTAATGTAAACCTCATTGTAGTTATATTAATAGCACATAACTTCTGAAAAATTCAGCTAAATGCTGAAATGGATTTTAGCACAACTTTTGTGAATATTGCATGAATTAACTGCTTAGCTGGCCATCTAGCAAAAAAAGACATGAAAAAATTATTCATCATCCCTTTTAATTGTTAAATTTGCATTACCCGTAGTATCTTCATAAACCTTAAATAAAATGGGGCTACAACAAACAGAGCAGTCTTCATAGTAATTTTGCTCTCCAGCTGAACTGTCGATTAAAACAGATATTGATTCTCCACAATAAGGGCAATTTATATGATGCTCTTCCACTATTGTACTTTTCTAAGCAAAATATCTAACCAGGCCATAGGCAGGATACGTTTTAAAAAACCAAATAAATAAG
>WTAG01000102.1 GCA_013139755.1 Methylomarinum sp.
TCCCCGCGCCATAAATAATGACTTTTTTTGCACTACAATCGCTAGAAACACGCCCGCCCAATTGAGAATAAGCATCTGACAACCACCAACGTGCAATAAAGCGACTGCCGCCTACAAACAACAATAAAACCAGCCAATTTAAAGGCGGTACGGTTCTTGGAACAACTCCGATACCTGACTGAAATACGATTACTGTAAAAATGACTGCGTAAAGTGTTACAGCCTGAAAAATAGCCCATAACGCGCGCCCACCTATATACCGAATAATAGCGCGATACAATCCTAATTTTATAAAAATGGGAACAATTAAAACAGGGCTAATACAAAATAAAATCCATATATTATCAGTAGGAAAATACCACTCTCCTAAGCGTAATGAAAAGGCTAGCCATAATGCCAATAGAGCAAAAACCACATCCATACTGATTAAAATACTGGCTTTGGTGTAACGAGAAAGACTAATAAACCAGAAGGCTAGTTTTTTCATATTAAAAAGCAGCTTGAGTCATAATTTTAGCCATTGCATGACATGTCGCTGTAATTTCATTGTTAGTCAATGTTGGATGAACCAAGAACATTAAAGAAGTTTCACCTAATTCTGTAGCAGCGAGTAATCTTCTTTCAGGTCTAAAATCAGTATTATTGAATGCATTTTCAAGATATACTTCAGAGCAAGACCCTGAAAAACATGGAATGCCTAACTGATTAATCTCTTCCATGATTCGATCACGTGACCACCCTTGTTTCAACTTTTCAGGCTGAACAAATACATAACACTTATAAGCAGCATGAACAATATTATCAGGAATTTTAGGTACGCGTAATCCAGGTAATTGAGTAGCCGTATCCCAGATTTTATTTGCGTAGAATATGCGTTTAGCATGCCAATCAGTCATACGTTTTAATTGAATACGCCCTATGGTAGCTTGCATTTCAGTCATACGCCAATTTGTACCAAAAGAATCATGAAGCCAACGAAAACCCGGCGGATGCTCTCGCTCATACACTGCTTCCCATGATTTACCATGATCTTTATAAGACCACATTTTAGACCATAGCTCACGACTATTGGTTGTAACCATACCACCCTCACCACCTGTAGTCATGATCTTATCTTGACAAAAACTCCAAGTACCAATATGCCCAATTGAGCCAACTGGCTTATTTTTATATATTGCACCATGTGCTTGTGCACAATCCTCAACCACATACAAATTAAACTCGTCTGCCAACGCCATCATGCCATCCATTTCACAAGGCCATCCTGCCAAATGAACACACAGGATTACTTTAGTCTTGGCTGTGACTTTTTCTCGTACAGACTCTGGAGTAATATTTTGTGAGTCTAGATCCACATCTACAAATACAGGTATTGCACCAGCATTTATAATTGATGAAACTGAAGCCAAAAAAGTACGAGAGGTTACAATGACTTCATCACCTGATTCAATACCTAATGCTTTAAAAGCAATATCTAAAGCCACCGTACCATTTGCCAAAGCGACAGCATACTCTACACCACCCCATGCCGCAAACTCGTTTTCAAACTCCCGGCCTTCTATACCAGTCCAATAATTTACTTTATTGGAAAGCAATACACCAGATACCGCTTCCGCTTCTTCTTGCGTAAATGATGGCCAAGGGGAAAATCCTGTATTTTGCATTTATATATTCCGGCTTATTACTTTAGCAGGCACTCCTGCCACTACTAATTCATTTGGTACATTAGAGATAACTGCCGCCCCAGCACCAACAATAACATTATCACCAATAGAAACGCACTGTTTAACACTAGCACCAATGCCAACCCAACTTTTTTGTCCCAAAATAACACCACCTGCCAAATTAACACCAGGACTAATGTGTACGCCATCACCGAGTATACAGTCATGATCAATTGAGGCTATGGTGTTCACAACACAAGCTACCCCAAGCTTTACAAATGGATTTATCACTGCTCCAGCCATTACAACAGAGCCTAACCCAACTTCTGAAAGCCGACTAACAATACTACAAGGATGAACTAAAGACACTAAATTACCTTTGTTTCGTTGAATTAAGCAACTCTTCTCCAACCGAATAGTATTATTACCAATTGCAACAATACACCCATCAAACTCACTTATCCTATCAAGCAAATCGGTTGTATTGCCTAAAACAGCCCAAATACCGATTTTTTTAATTTTAGAACAAGCATCATCAAAAAAAACAATATCTGCCCAGCCTGATAACTCTGCTATTTCTGCTACAACTTTACCATGCCCACTTGCCCCCAAAATAGCCAAGCGCTTCATTTTCAACTACCCTTAAATTTTGGCATAGTAACTTCACCATCTGCTGACACACCATCACGAATTAATACCTTTTTAACAGTTAACCATAAAATTTTAATATCTAGCCATATAGATTGATTATCTACATACCAAACATCTAACTTAAATTTTTGTTCCCAACTAATCGCATTACGGCCATTAACCTGCGCCCAACCGGTAATACCTGGCTTAACATCATGGCGGCGAGCTTGCTCCTTTGAGTACAACGGTAAATACTCCACTAATAATGGCCGAGGACCAACTAAACTCATATCACCATTTAAAACACTCCAAAGTCCGGGCAACTCATCTAAACTAGTTGAACGTAACCATTTACCAAAAGCTGTTAAACGCTGGACATCAGGTAATAACTGACCTGATTCATCTTTATCACTCGTCATAGAACGAAACTTTATCATTTTAAATTTCTTTCCATTAATACCTGGTCGGTCTTGAGAAAATAGTACAGGGCTTCCTAATTTCAGTCGAACGAATACCGCAACAGTAACAATAACAGGAAATAAACCTAATAAAACAACCAGCGATATAAATAAATCAAATAGCCTCTTCATATTCCTACACCCTCTAGCCAGTCGACCCATTTATCTGCCAAATCCTGGCGACTAAACTCACGTTGAGCTAGTGCTTTTGAACTCCCCCCCATAACAAGCAATCTATCACGGTTACCAGCTGCATCCACTAACGCATCGGCAAATGCTTTCGCATCATCCGGCACAACTGAATAGCCACAATTATTATCCTTAATCATTTCACTCAACCAGCCTGGGTAATTATTTAACACTGGTAACCCTGAAGATATATAATCAAAAAATTTATTAGGTGATGTACCGAAATAGAAAGCAGGGGTATTCGAAAGCAACTGCATACCCACATCAGCACTAGCCATTAATCCTGCCAACTTTTCTTTATTAACAGGGGAATGAAAAAATACGTTATCTAACGACTCTTTCTTAGCCCGTTCCTGCAACTGAGGCTTCAGTTTACCTTGCCCAACAAATACTAATTTAATATCTTCACGCCCCCGCACCTTTAGTTCTTTCGCTGCATCAAGAGCAGCATTCAACCCATTTGCAACGCCATGAGTACCTGTAAAAATAGCCATTAAGTCCGTTTTATTAACACCCTCTGGACGCCAGCGCTTAGCTTCAGCCCCAAAAATAGATAAGTCACAACCATTTGGAACTAATGCTATTTTATTTGACTTAACGCCACGTTTTTTAATCCCTTCCACTATACCTGGTGATAAACCAATGCAACGGTTTGCAGAGTGATATGAAAGCCATTCTAAACATGACATTCCCACTAAGATTAAAGGGTTGGTAATTAT
>WTAG01000247.1 GCA_013139755.1 Methylomarinum sp.
GTCTGATCAGGATCTCTGGATAATGCTTTTTCTACAGATTGTACTTTAAATTCTTGGCTAAATTTGGCCATTTCTGTCTCCTAAAATTGAATTTTATAGGCGACAGGTATGTTGACATAGGGGGCCCCGCCTGGGGCGAGGACTTAAGAGCAAGATCTATTACAATCTATACACTGAGTAGTTACACATTTAAAAGCAATACAAATTAATAAAACTTCTTAATAGCCAGCCGTTTTTCAACTTCCAATAAATGCAGCGTTGTTTTTAGTACTGAATCAGGATTTAGGCTGATGGAATCAATCCCTAATTCCAGTAAAAACTCTGCAATCTCTGGATAATCTGATGGTGCTTGGCCACAGATCCCTGAATGCTTATTATTCCGTTTAGCCCCTTCTACAGCCAAACGTAACATTTCTTTAACGCCTTCATCACGTTCATCAAAATCAAAGGCTACTTTTTCGGAATCTCGATCGACGCCTAGGGTTAATTGAGTTAAATCATTTGAACCAATAGAAAAGCCATCAAACAATTGAGAAAATGCATCAATCAAAATAATATTATTAGGGATTTCACACATCACATATATTTGTAATCCATTCTCACCCTGTTTTAATCCCTGCTCCGCCATCTTTTCCAAAACCAGCTTCCCTTCTGAAATTCTGCGGCAAAATGGAATCATCAGAATGACATTACTTAAGCCCATATCATCTCGTACTCGTTTCATTGCTGCACATTCCAGCGCAAAAGCTTCCGCATAATCTGGATGGGTGTATCTTGATGCACCTCTAAATCCCAACATAGGGTTGGCTTCTACTGGTTCAAATGCACGCCCCCCAATAAGTGAAGCATATTCATTTGATTTAAAGTCTGACATTCGCACCACAACAGGTTTGGGATAAAATGCTGCGGCTATGGTGCCTACACCTTCTGACAATCGTTGTATAAAATAATTTTCAGGTTTACTGTACTCTTGAGTCAATCTAAGGACTTCATCACGCTCTGCATTATCTAAAATACGTTCAGGATAAAGTAAAGCCATTGGATGAATTTTGATATATTCATTGATGATAAATTCCATTCTAGCCAGCCCCACCCCATCAGTAGGAAGAAAACTGGTTTTAAAAGCCAGCTCGGGGTTACCTATATTCACCATAATATCTGTGACTGGACGAGCAAGCGCTGAGAGATCAGTTTGAGTCACTTCAAAGGGGATCAATCCTCGATAAATCTTCCCTACATCACCTTCTGCACAAGAAATTGTGATTTGTTCACCCTGCCGAATTTTTTCTGTTGCCTGATCAGTACCGATTACTGCAGGAATACCTAACTCACGCGCCACAATCGCAGCATGACAGGTTCTGCCTCCACGGTTAGTGACAATAGCCGCCGCAATTTTCATAATCGGTTCCCAGTCTGGGGTTGTGGTATCAGCGACTAAAACCTCCCCTGCTTTAAATTGATTTAAAAAGGAACTGCTTTTAATATAATGAGCCTGACCACTGGCAATTTTTGTGCCTGCTGAACGCCCGACTACCAAAACCTCACCCTCACCTTTTAAGCTATATTCCTCAAGCACATGGCCTGTTTGTTGCGAGTTGACTGTTTCAGGGCGAGCTTGAACAATATATAACTGACCATCCAGGCCATCTTTAGCCCATTCCATATCCATGGGTTTATCATGACCGACTTGCGCACTATAGTAGTCTTCAATTTTAATGGCATAATCAGCCAGCGTTAATATTTCATCATCATTAATACAGAAACATTGGCGATCAGCTTTTGCCGTTACTACATTTTTCACCGATTCTCGGGTATTACCCGTCGCATAAATCATTTTAATTTTTTTTGTTCCCAGTACTCTACGCAGTACGCTTCGATAGCCTTGTTTAAAGGTCGATTTATGCACATAAAATTCATCAGGATCAACCGTGCCTTGAACGACATTTTCACCTAGGCCATACGCCCCGGTAATAAAAATGGCATCACGAAAGCCAGATTCAGTATCCAAAGAAAACATCACCCCACTGGCTGCTAAATCAGAGCGCACCATTTTCATTATCCCAATGGATAAAGCCACCTTAAAATGGTCAAAACCATGTTCAATGCGATAATGAATCGCACGATCAGTAAACAGGCTGGCAAAACAACGTCGGCAGGCATCTAATAAAACATCATTGCCTGTAATATTTAAATAGCTGTCTTGCTGCCCAGCAAAGCTAGCGGTTGGTAGATCTTCGGCTGTTGCTGAACTACGCACAGCAAGACTCATACAGGAACCATATTCTGCTTTTAATTCAGTATAAGCGGCTAAAATTTCAGCTTGTAAATCATCAGGTAGCACCGCGCCATAAATAATATCGCGAGCTTGTTTACCCCGACTGGCAAGATCATCCATATCATCGGCATTCAGGCCATCTAGCGCTTCATGTAGCTTATCCCATAGCTTGTTATGATCTAAAATAGATCGATAGGCTTGAGCATTAACCGCAAAGCCATTAGGAATTTTTACGCCCTGTGCCGTTAATTGACAATACATTTCACCTAAGGAAGCATTTTTTCCGCCCACCAAAGGAATATCATCAATGGTTATCTCCTTAAAAAAATGAATATATTGATAGTTCATGGCTATTTCCTATTTATCTTAAAACACCCTTTGATGGGCTATAACTATCCAGTAGTTCAATATAATTTTCCCGTTCATAGGCGGCAGGATTAATGGCATGTTGCTGACTGAGACTGCCTTTCAATTGCTGAACAGATTCATATTCATGTAGCGCTAGCCAATGCGCTAATTCTTCAAGTAATTTCTTAAGCTGTTGCGGGCCTTTTTCTAATAACACACTACACAAATGTGTCACATCCGCACCTGCCAATAAGGCTTTAATAACATCTTCAATGGTATGAAAGCCCCCCGTTACTGCAATAGACATTTTCACCTTGCCATAAAGTAAAGCAACCCAGCGAATACGCAATAATGTTTCATCAGATGTCGATAACTTAATTTTAGGTGTAACCAACAAGGTGTCCAAATCAATATCAGGCTGATAAAAACGATTAAATAATGCCACCCCCCTTGCCCCTGCCAATTCTAATTGACGGATAAAATGTAATGGAGAGCTAAATTGTGATGAAAGTTTCATACTAATAGGAATAGAAACATGCTTACGTAATTCAGTTAATAGATTGAGGTATTTATCTTCAATCGCCTGTGAACTTAACTCAATATCTGCAGCTACATAATAGACATTCAGTTCAAGTGCATCGGCCCCTGCCTGTTGCAAGGCTTTGCCATATTCAACCCAGCCTGTTGCAGTGATGCCATTAAGACTCGCTATCACGGGGATATCCAACTGATCTTTTAACAATTGTAATTGTTCTAAATACTGCTCTTGATAACTATCAAAATTTATATGTACTGGATGAAAACTATCCGCTTCTGCATGCCCGATGGCCTGTTGCTGAAAGAATCGATCATGTTGTTTAGCTTCAGCTTCTATGCCTTCTTCAAATAATGAATGCATAATCAAAGCCGATGCCCCTGAATCTTCCAGTTGTTTAGCCTGTTGCAAATCTTTACTCATTGGGGAGGCAGAAGGCACCAATGGGTTATCAAGTTTTAAACCAAGATATTCTGTACTTAAGTCCACCATGTTAATGCTCCTTATCTGCCTGTTTAAATTTGGCTTTAACGCTTGCAATACGGGTACTATCAGACCAGTCTAATTCAGCCAGTTGCTGATAATAATGATAACGATGATTCACGTCTCGTTGGGCTTGGGCTAAAAATCGTTCGGCATCTTCAGGGTGTGACTGCCACAACATATCAAAACGGGCTTCGGTACGGATAAAGTCTTTATAGGGAATTGACGGCGGTTTAGAATCAAGGTGCATGGGGTTTTGTCCCTGTTTAATACGCCTGGGGTCAAAACGAAACAGCGGCCAATGCCCACTTTTTACCGCCAATTGTTGTTGCTGGTGATTATTTGATAAATCAATTCCATGAGCAATACAGGGTGAATAGGCAATAATCAGTGAAGGGCCTTGATGCGCTTCTGCATCCAGAAATGCTCGTAATGTCTGGGTATCTTTACCTGCATAAGCGACATGCGCAACATACACATTTTCATAATCCATCGCCAATAGAGCTAGATCTTTTTTAGCCGATGCTTTGCCGCTAGCCGAAAATTTAGCGACCGCACCTCTAGGTGTTGCTTTGGATGTTTGTCCGCCAGTATTGGAATACACTTCAGTATCCAGCACCAGAATATTAACATTACTGCCACTCGCCAATACATGATCCAGGCCGCCATAACCAATATCATAAGCCCAACCATCACCACCGACAATCCAGACACTTTTTTTACAAAGATCATCAGCCAATAGTAATAATTGACGAGCTATCACCGTATCAATAGATTGTAATTTTTGTTTTAACATAGCAACACGCTCTCGTTGCTCATAAACTGCGGTTTCATCCGTTTGCTCCGCATTAACAATAGCTTCTACTAAAGGCTTATCAAGTTTTGATTTAAGTTGTTGCAACAACTCAGTCGCCTGTTCAGCATGCTTATCAATAGCAACTCTTAGTCCTAGGCCGAATTCAGCATTATCTTCAAATAATGAATTATTCCAGGCGGGACCCCGACCTTCATTATTTTTTGCCCAAGGTGTAGTGGGTAAATTCCCACCATAAATAGATGAACAGCCTGTCGCATTAGCCACCAACATTCGATCTCCAAATAATTGACTCGCAAGTTTTAGATAAGGGGTTTCACCACAGCCAGCACAAGCCCCTGAAAATTCAAATAAGGGCTGCAAAACCATAGCCCCTTTAATGGTTGATGTTTTGAGCAGACGACGATCATATTCGGGAAGAGATAAGAAATAATCCCAGTTTTCAGCTTCTTGTTGTTTTAATGGGGGTTGTTGAACCATATTAAGCGCCTTGCGACTGGCAATAGATTTATCACGAATAGGACAAATATCGACACACAGTGAACAGCCAGTACAATCCTCTGGCGCAACCTGATAACTAATCTCCAGACCCGCAGGAAAATCTTTACCCAGCATAGACATATGTTTGAATGCTACGGGCGCTTCAGTTAGCTCAGTTGTAGAAAATATTTTACTGCGAATAGCGGCATGTGGACACACCATGACACATTTACCACATTGGGTGCATAAGTCAGCTTCCCAGACTGGAATTTCCAGTGCCAGATTTCTCTTTTCATAAGCGCAGGTGCCTAGTGGAAAAGACCCATCCGCAGGAAACACACTGACGGGCAGTGAATTACCTTGGCCTGCAATAATTTTAGCCGTTACCTTGCGAACAAACTCTGGCGCAGAATCATTTATCACAGACCTTAATTCAATTTTACTATTGCTTTGTTTTGGGATAGTAATCGCATGTAAACAATCCAATGTCTCATCAATCGCATGGAAATTTAAATCAACCATCCGTTTGTATTTTTTGCCATAGGTTTTTTCTACCGCCTGTTTAATGGCTAAAATGGCCTCATCTTTTGGCAAAATACCTGATATTGCAAAGAAACAGGTTTGCATAATAGTATTAATACGCTTACCCATACCCGTTTTTTCAGCGACCGCATAGGCATCTATACTATAAAGTTTGATTTTTTTATCGATTATTTGTTGCTGAGCTTTTTGAGGTAGAGTATCCCAGACTGATTCAGCATTAGCTGGTGAGTTAAGTAAAAATACGGCGCCCTCCGCGGCATAATCGAGCATATCATAGCGTTCTAAAAAAAGCGCCTGATGACAGGCAACAAAATTGGCATCATTCTCAGCAATTAGGTAGGTAGAGCGAATAGGCTCAGAGCCAAACCTAAGATGTGAGATAGTGACCGCACCAGATTTTTTAGAGTCATAAACAAAATAGCCTTGTGCTTGTAACTCAGTATTCTCTCCAATAATCTTAATACTATTTTTATTGGCACTCACCGTTCCATCACTGCCTAATCCAAAAAACAGAGCCTGAAAGGTATTAATATGAGCATCTGTTCTAAAACCCTTATCCCAATCAAGGCTAAGGTGAGTTAGATCATCCTCAATACCGATAGTAAATGGATTCTTTTGTGTCTCCCCTTTTAAACGATCAAAAATAGCCTTGACCATTGCAGGGGTAAATTCCTTGGATGATAGGCCATATCGTCCACCTATCATGCGTGGCATAGCATTGAATTTACAATCTTCCATGTTGTAATATTGAGCTATCGCAGTTACTACATCTTTATACAATGGTTCGCCATCAGCACCCGGTTCTTTGGTACGATCCAGTATGGCAATATGAGTACACTTGGCGGGTATCGCTGTTATTAAGGCTTCTGCAGAAAAGGGGCGATAGAGCCTAACTTTTACAGCACCAATAGACTCACCTTGACTAACAAGGTAGTTCACCGTTTCTTCGACTGTTTCAGCCGCAGATCCCATTAAGATAATAACCCGTTCTGCATTAGCATCACCGATGTAATCAAATAAATGGTATTGTCGCCCCGTTAAACCAGCAAAACGATTCATGCTGTTCTGCATAAGAACAGGCATATTGCTGTAATAAGTATTAACCGATTCACGCGCCTGAAAATACACATCAGGGTTTTGCGAACTACCCCGTAATACAGGGTGGTTTGGCGACAATCCACGCGCATGATGCGCTTTTACCCATTGTGTATCAATCATTTCTTGATAAACACCCGCCTCAATAGCTTTTATTTTGGCAATCTCATGAGAGGTTCTGAATCCATCAAAAAAATGTAATATCGGTAAGCGACCTTCCAGACTAGCTGCCGTAGAAATTAAGGCCATATCCATGACCTCTTGGGGAGAGTTGGCACTGAGTATTGCAAAGCCTGTCATTCTTGCCGCCATCACATCACTGTGATCAGCAAAAATAGATAAGGCCTGGCAAGCAATAGATCGTGCAGCAATATGAAACACGGTTGGGGTTAATTCACCCGCAATTTTGTACATATTGGGCAACATCAATAACAAACCTTGTGAAGCAGTAAACGTCGTTGTCAGCGCGCCAGCTTGTAAAGAACCATGAATAGCCCCCGCAGCCCCCGCTTCGGATTGCATTTCAATAATTTTAGGAACGGTTCCCCAAAGATTAGTCTGTCCTTGAGATGACCATTCATCAGCCGCTTCACCCATCGGTGAAGCTGGTGTAATGGGATAAATGGCAATCACTTCATTCAATTTATGAGCAACAATGGCAGCGGCCTGGTTACCATCTATCATTAACATGGATCGTTTTGACATCTATGGCTCCTCAAAAAACTATCGGTTCTTTATATTAAGACTGTACACCTATTTTGTATATTAATCCTTATTAATATTCAGGATTAATCCCACTTCAATAACTCATTATTTTTAGTTGTTTTTTCGACAAAGATTGTTGAATAGTTTGGTTAAAGTTGTTGCTAACATATTATTCAGACCTGACTACTTTGCTATCTAGTTTAGTATTACTAGGCTAACGGCTTTTCTCTTGCTTATTTTATTGGAGGTGCGTAAAGTTAACTGGATCGAGACAATAACTTGTTAGAGCTAGGAATTATGGCAACAATTGAAACTGAGCATATCAAAAACTGGGAAGACCTATCTCTTCTTATTAATGACTATTTTACTCATTTCAATAACTATGTTTTTCGAGGACAAGGGTGCGAAAGTTGGCTTCTAGAGCCAACACTTTCGCGTGCTTTAAAGCAGGCAGGTTACAAAAAAACTAAAAAAAAAGTGGCAATTGAGCAGCACCTTTCTAAGTTCAAGGAAAATATTCGTGGAAGAATAAATCTAAATTTTGATTCTGCAAGTGATGATGAATTTTGGGCGCTAGGTCAGCACTTTGGTTTAGCAACGCCATTACTTGATTGGACACGGTCACCATATGTTGCACTTTTCTTTGCTTTGATTGGTAGTGAAAAAAATGAAAATAGTGTGCTTTATGCTGTCCTTGAAGAGGATATTGAGTCTATTAATTCTGAAAAACATGGAAAGCAAAAGAATGTACACACAGTTAACCCACTGACTCACTATAATGATCGACTTGTTAACCAGAGAGGGATTTTTTTACATATTCCAGTGCAAGTAAATTTTGAAAAATGGGTAGAGTCAGGAAAAGAGTGCGGCTGGATAACAATGTATAAGATTACATTTCCAAGCTCGATAAAAGAACAGACTCTTGCCGCATTAAATAATATGAACATTAATTATTTATCACTTTTTCCTGATATTCATGGCTCTTGTTATCATTCAAATTTTGAAACATCTATTGAGCCATACTTGGATAGAAATAGGAAGAAGTTATATGAAGAATAACGCCCTAACGAATTATAGCCCCAGGACAAAGGGTCAAGTCTTGCATTTTTCACTCCATGTGCAGCGCGGTAGCGCGGTAGGTTGGGGTGACGAAAGGAACCCCAACATCTTTACGTTACGACAACATGTTGGGTTTCGTACCTCAACCCAACCTACCGGTTGCTCCTGTGTTGAAATGTTAGAGTTGACCCTGTAAATGCACCATTGTTTATAAATCAAAGTCCCCTAGTGCTATTCGCTTCAAATGTGGTGATCGCCGTAAATAATCAGGCGGCATAACAGGTTCATCAATCAGCATAACCTGAATAAGTAATTGATTAGAAATAAACTCTACACCAGCTTGTGCATATGCTTTAATAGCTAATTCCGTACAATATATATGATAATCTGTACTCAACTGGAAATCTGTATCAAAAGGCTTGCCAACTTGCTGTAAAACATATTCTCTCACTTTTTTCCTTACCTCTGGGTCTTCCTTTATAAAACGATAAACGGCAATATCAGATGCATTGTCAATTGAGACAAAGGAGCTTAATGCTTCCACTTGCACACCTCCCGAGGGGAAAGTTTCGTTTTCGGGTAAGGAATGAACTACTGAAACCATATTTTTATGTCTGACAACGATGCCAACATGGGAAAACTGTGCTGATTCCCCTTGAGTGAGAACAAGTCGGATAACCAGATCTCGTCCCTTTCTAAACACAAGATCACCATCAATCAGTTTAGTCGTATCCAGTTTGAATAATTGCAGCGCCACTCCTGGATTAACAGATGATTTAATCGTGTTTTTCCCTGCTAGTAATATAATTGCCAATATCAGAATACCTAATAATAAAGCTTTATTTAGAAGCCGTAATTTTCCAGTTACCATCTTCTTTGACTAGTTTAGTTTTCTCCACTTTTGAGCGACACTCTCCATTGAAATTTA
>WTAG01000289.1 GCA_013139755.1 Methylomarinum sp.
TTTGTTATTAATGGTCATTAGGCAGGGGCTTGGTGATTGCTTTTTTGTTTGGTCACAATAAGTTTATCACTTCCTCTGCCTTTTTTAATAATTTCAATTAGTTACCGCTTAAGTAAGTGCCATTCGGCTCTGACCCCTTTATTCTCGGGTATTTCAACGCGTAAAACAGGCGGCGGTATATAACTACCTGATGATAGTCGATTCCATAGCTTGTAAAGGTTGTTGCTTTTATCTTGATCAAAGTCTAGGAGCCTCTGATGGTCAATTCCTGCACTGCCTTTATTCGCTTTAACTCTTTTGTACGCTTCTTCTACTTCATATTTACTTATTTCTATCGGTTTTGTCTGGCTCATTAGGCTCCTCCTATTTGTAGTTGGCTTACAAGCCAGACTGGACAATGTCATGCATTCGCTCCTATTCCATTACAGAATACTCTTCGCTACTACGCATGGCTCCGCCCCTGTATTGTTATGATTTTTTAAATTATTTCAACAACATAAAAAATACCCAGTGCACTTTAATCTTACTGAACCCCAATACCATATAAAACATGGCGTGCACTTCCATAATACAATTTTCTCAGCCCTGACAATGGGTTTTTATGAACCCCATTGACATATAATGAAGCCGCAGATGCTCCATCTAACCTAATTGCATTATTTACACTTAAAGCCTTAAGCATTTGGCAAAGGTCGTAAGCATTTGTTTCACTGCCAGTAACGCTAGATAACATGACTAGATATTTATTACCTGAAAGTGTTTTCAGACCTAATGCACTCCAAGCATTAGTTTCACCTGGTGAAGCTGAGGATGCAGTACAGTTTCCATTTTTTACTATAGATGTTGTGGAACTAACTAAATTATAGTTATAAGGACTAAAATTTCCAAAATTGGAAGTGGAATTTTTATCATAAAACATTGCATTATTACTATTACTACTAGTTTTTTGTGTAAACCCAATAATCGCTTCTGCAGTGCTTCTATTATTAACATTTACCCCATTAAGATAATGAGTTCCAAGAAAATTACCTAATTGACCGGCGCTCGAACCGCTATCACCATCCCAAACAAATCCATTAATCATTGCCCATGCTCCGATATTTGAAGCATGACTTGTTATTGTTTTTAGCTTGTAATTAATGGGGGAAGAAGATTGCTTTTCAGCAGAAAATTTTATAGTGTTTCTGCTGTCATTTATCTTAGATATTACCATATGTACTTTTGGATCAACATCAAGGCAAGAGGTAAAAGATGCAGCAGCATTTTGATCTACATAAGTATAATATCCATCTCCAATACTGTTAATATTTGAAACGCATGTATCAGTTATTTGAGCTGTTGCAAATGTCCGTTGTGCTTGCTCAAAATTATTTTGACTAAGTTGACTAACATTTTGAAAAGGGCCTTTTTCAGTAATGGTTAATAGTCCAGAATGATCTAATCTGACTTTATACAAGGAATTACCTATATCATTAACCCCGATGTACTCCGTTGCTAAAGTTTCTTGGTTAAGCTTAACCATATAATCATTTAAACCAGTTCCTTGTGTAAGGTCGTAATCATTGAATTCAATAATTACGATCATGGGAATTGTAAAGGATATATCAGGAGATATTTGTAATGTCCCTTCTCTTAAGTCATTTCTACTATACTCTAGACCTACTATAACTGGTCTAGGCGTTGATCCAATATCTAATTGAACATTAAACCCACCGCCAGCATCAACATTCAATTCTTCACTTGGCTCATACAAAACCACTTTGTCTTCTGATGGGCTCATCGGAGCATATCCAGCGAACTCTGGTTTATAATGACCATTACCAATTTCATTTAATCGTATAAAAACTTCATATCCAATATTTTCCTCAAAAACTAAATGGTTTTTTAATTTAATCAATCTATGAGATAAGTTTTTACGACCTTTGACTCCATTCCTGACTTGCAAATGAATAAAAACACCTTTATCGCCGCTAGTAGTTAGAGAGTGCCCAAACACAACTTGATTATCGTCATAAAAGACATCATCAACAAATTTATTTATACGTTCACATCTCTTTTTCAAATTACAAATATCAACACTTTGAATTAGTGTGTCATCAAAACCATTTACATCATCCATTAAAAACCTAATTCTGACTCTAGATTTTCCTTGTACATGGGTCCCATCAGAATACTCATCTAATTCAATAATATGTTTGCTATTGAATTCAGCATAAGCACTATTAAATACAAATAATAATATAAATAATATTTTATTCATTTATTCACCCTTTAAATTAAACCTAACATACTACTCAAATATTAAATACCTAAGTTACTAATACAGTATGACTTGCTGTTAGGAAAAGCAGTCGTTTCTTAAGCATCTTATTACATGCAGTTTTTCTATTTTCATAACCATGAAATAAGCAGCGGGGCTTTTACCGTCTGTCTTGATTGACAAGTTATGAAATTTTTCGGCAAACGTCATGTTTTATTTCCGCGATGCTTTGCTTTTTCAGTTTCACAGGATTAGCGTGGTAAGCGTCATGCCTAATTTCTTAACTAGGACTTTAAATTTTAGACATAAAAAACCCAGCTTCAAGCTGGGTTTAAAATTTGTGCTTTATCTTTGCTTCTTTCATTATTGCATTTGCCGTATGTCTTGACTTGCACCCATGAGGGACAGTGATGGATTTTTTTCCTTCTTTGCCCCAGTATTCATGCGAACCTTTTGCATGCCTTAATAGATGCCAGCCTTTTTCGGTTAGAATCTTTTTGACTTCCTTTTCAAATCCATTCATGCAATAGCGATATGATCCCTATAAATGAGATCAGCCGAGGCGTGGTGATGGTTTGAATTATTATTTAAAGCAATTAAATTTGGTATAGCTTCAGTTACCTCATCTCTTAATTGAGAAAATGACTCAGTTTCAATAACTAAACCATTAACGTCAGGACTAGTAGCAACATAAACTCCAGCTTCTGAGTCTTTTAAAACTTCTATCCTGATAGTTAAAGTAACACCGAAACCAGCAAGAAAGCGTGATAAAGGGTATCTGTATGGGTAGGTCATTTTATCCCTCCACAGCCTTTACTTTTTAATGTTTTCATTTTGTGTACTCCGATAGATATTTAACAGTAGACATTATTAGTTTCTCTTAGTTCCGACAGAGACTACCTAGAACATGTTGCCTACAAGGAGAAGTATAGTATAGATTTAGGAACCTAGAAGCAATAGGTGAACATCACATATATAAAGTAAAGTTACTTACATTGTTTATAGGCTAGATAGTGCAGGGTCCTACTATACCTTTTGCATATTTAAAGTAGGTAGCTCTAGGCTAAGAGCCCCCTATGTCAACATACCTGTCGCCTATAAAATTCAATTTTAGGAGACAGAAATGGCCAAATTTAGCCAAGAATTTAAAGTACAATCTGTAGAAAAAGCATTATCCAGAGATCCTGATCAGA
>WTAG01000626.1 GCA_013139755.1 Methylomarinum sp.
TGGATCTAGTGTTAATGTTGCCTCTAATCTGGTTGGGGTTTTACATGGAAAAAACCTATTTGTTTCCTACCTTAAAAAGAAGGCGTGATTTTATCTATGAAGTAAATGAACAGCATGATAAGGAATCCACATAAATATTACTCGAAGTTCTACAAACGTTGCATAACTTGCTATGCGCCTGTCTGTACGCCTTGAATATGAACAAAAATCTTGCGCTAATATGTCGTTCGGGTACAACAATATTCTGAGACACATAAAAGAGCTGGAATAAGGCAGATTGTTTGCTTTTTTATGATGCTTCCAGCCGTTCTGACATGTAAGGTCAGAATACCTAGGATAGGGATGGCATATGCGCTGGGCATTTAAGGTAACTGGAGTGGTGTATGTTGCTAGTTTTGTAAACCATCAGCTTGTTTTTCAGCCCGTAATAACTTTGCTTTTACCTTCGCCTTGAGTCTGCTGATTCTCTCCAGTTGTACTTCCAGTTTAGCTAGTTTGACAGTGGCATTTTCAGAATTTTCACTCAAAAGATCTTCCTTTTCCCGTTGTAGTTGATCCAGTTGCTGCTGAAAGTAGTCATATAAATCGCGGATATCGTCCAACGCATCAAGTTTCTCCGCCGATTCAGCAGCAATACCTTTTTCCGGTTCTGTATCCAGCTCGAAATCATGGTTGGCTAATGTTAGCGCTGTGAGAGGCAAACCGGATAATAATTGCTCCAGAGGTTCGCCGTTTACAGTCAAAAATTGATCCTGACGCAACCTGAAGGGCAAAAAAATCATATTGGCATCTGCCGATTCTGCTATTAGTGAATCATGGTTTAAAGCGGAGACCCGTTTTATTTTTGCCGGAATCCTGATTTCATCCAGGTGTTGATTTAAGTTGTCTACATCGACGGGTTTATTTTGGATAGGCACGCAGAGCAGGCGCAGTTCACAGTCTTCCCAGTCTTCATTGCGCTGAAGCAAGTAAGACAGCAACAGAGACAGGTGACTACTCGCACCGCCTGCCCACCAGATATCGACGCGTTTGTTATCGTTGTTTGACAGTTTGTTTTCCTGTTTGGGTTGGGGTTCCGCCAGTATTAACAGGTTACATTGCAACCTGAGTGCGACTCTTAGGTGATGGGTATAACTATGCCCAGGTTGTGTGTTGAGTCCATGGTCTTTGGCCAGCCAAGGCAACAGAATGGTATTTGCCCGCAACGGTCCGATACCGTATGCCTGTATCAGGGTATGAATGCTGATATCAATTGACGATGCAGTGAGTACCAGTGGAAATGCCTGTAAATTTTGATCTTTCAACTCTTGTTGCAGGGCCAGTTCACTTTGTTGTTTGCGACCTTTCAACTTGGCACCAGTGCCCAAAACAATTCTTATGACAGTGGTAAAGCCGCTTTGAGCTTCAAGCAAAGCAGCAAACCGGTACAGCGTTTGACTGCCAGGATAATGAATGGGAAACAGCAGGATATTTGGCCGCCAGTCGCGTGGATGTTCGGGTTCTCTGTAGGCTGCCAATAGATGTTCACGAATCCTGAACAAATGAAAGGAGCGCCAACCATCAGCCCAGCGTGAGCGCATGCCGGTATTGCGCAGATAGTAGTATATGGCCATTAAAATCGCCAGCGCGATGATGCCGGCGATGATATTAATAGCCAGCATGGCTCCCAGGCACAGCAGGCCGCCCAGTAAACTGAGATTTTTATTGAACCAGTGGAACGTTGGTCTGAAGGAAGGGCTGTCGGCAGTGGCTTCAAAATAAGTGGCAAAATTGATCAGGCCGTAGGAAATCAGAAAAAACATACTGACAACTGGCGCAATCATATTGAGATGTCCTATAAAGACGGTGAGTAGTGCTATTGCGGCAGATAATAAAATGCCACGACGTGGATTATTATTTGAGCCGGAACCTTTGGCAAAGGGTAGTAGAATTTTCCATAAACGATCATTTGCCAAAGATTGCAGAATTCTGGGCGCCCCTAGAAAGGAAGCCAACGCAGATGATAGCGTTGCAGCAACCACACCGGCGATAATGGCATGCTCAAATAAGGCTACCTGAGTCATCGGGTTAGGGATGTCGATTAATTCCATTTTGGTTATCGAGCCGGCATAAGCCACAACAGCAAGAAGATAAACAAAAATCGATAAAAATATCGCACTGAAAGTGCCTAGGGGCAGACTAAATTCCGGGTCTTGTAGATCGCCGGACATGTTGACACCCTGAGTAAAGCCGGTAACAGCAGGGAAGAATAAGGCAAAGATTACCCAGAATTGTACGCTGTTATCTACCGCAGACCAGTTATTAGAGAATATTGCGGGATCCCAATGATGATAAGCGCCCCAGAAAAAGGAAACTAACGCCAGGGATAGTATGCTCATGACGACATACTGAAAACGGGTCGCCCAGTCTGCTCCCAGCCAGGCCAACACAAATAGCACCAGAATGGCGATAGCGGCCAGTGATTGTACGCCTGGATTTGTAGTTTCCGGCAATGCAGTTGTCAGTATTTCGGCAAAGCCGAGGCAATAAAAGCCAATGGAAATTGCTTGCGCCAGAAACAGAACAATACCGATGGCACCGCCAAACTCATGCCCTAGAGTGCGGGAAATTAAGTAATAAATGCCGCCGGCCTTAACTTGTAGATTTGTAGAAATGGCGGCCAGTGACAGACTGCTGAGCACTGAAATGGAGTTGGCCAGCAGCAGAATAATTAGCGTCTGAGCCAGGCCGGCTGTACCTACGATATAACCCAGCCGTAAAAACAGAATGATACCGAGAATGGTGAGAATGCTGGGCGTAAAAACGCCGGCAAATGTTCCTAACCGACCTGATGCTTTCATGTTGTGTTTATCAGTTATTTATTAACATTACAGAAAAGCGCTTGCCATGCCTAAGAAAACAAAAAAACCAAAGGCATAGGCGAAAAAAGTGACCAGAACATGAGCACCCATGGCAGGGGGTAGTGGTTTTTGCTCATTTTCTGGCATTTTGTGCTGAATCAGAAAATGCTGGATATCAGTCAGTATCCGTTTGAGATGGTTTTTGTTGATAAATTTGTGATGTTGCATGCTAAACCCCTTTATTTTTTATATTTAGAAATAAGGTGTTAGAAAATTATTTTTGTTAGTAACTCAGAAGGTAACATGATTTGTACGTTTATTATAGATTTGTGTGAAGGCGGCTTAAACTCCACAAAGAAGCTGGCAATGGCATTCATTTATTAGCAGGCTCCTAGCCAATTTTTCACTTGCATCTTCTGCAAGTTATTGTCCGGGTTCCTAAGTAATTAATGTGTATTAATTCTTGTGTTTTGTAGTAATTTTATTTGTGTAATATTCAGGTTAGATAACAGTGTATAAAATCCTTTTAATGCAGTTGCATTATCTAGTACAGCTATTACACTTGGTATTGTCTACTAGCTAAATTAGTCAACGAATTCATTTGAGTGATAATAATGAGCAACTTACCTAAACATATATATTGGGCTATAGAAAACGAAACAGCACGTTCAATTGATGCTTTGTACCGGCGAAAAATTTGTATACTGGCACGCGCTTTCTCAATACCTATTACGCTATTAACTGCTTCTGATTCACCAAAGCTTTTTGGTGGCTTAGGCTTATCAAAGAAAAAACTTGCTGAACTACATGATCAACGAGAAAAAATAATTCAACAACAATTAGCAGACTTGCAGGCACTGTTTACTAAAAAGCACGTAGACGTCAGTTATCAGATCATAACTGAAAGACCTTTTTTCAAAGCCGCTATTAATCTGGTTAAGCAAAACGAAAATGCCTGGATGATTGCTCAAAGTTCAAAAAAAATAGGCATTTCTAACATTGTTTGGCAGTTTATTCGCCACTGTCATATTCCGGTGTATATAGCGAAAGAAAAAGACTGGCAGTTGCCATTAAACATATTAGCGGCTATTGATCCAATACATGAAAATGATAAAACTGCTGCACTTGATCATAAAATACTGACTACAGCAATAGATATTGCCCATCATTGTCAGGCCAATCTGCATGTGGTGCATTGCTACTCACCGCTTGTTTTAACTGAACATAGCCTGCAAAAACGTGTTAAAGAACTACACCGAGATAATTTTCGTGAAGCTATAAATGCTTTTAAGATAGATAGTAATAGAACCCATCTTGTATCAGGTGATCCAGTAGAGAAAATTGAGCAGTTATGTGAAACACTGGATATTGATTTAGTCATTATGGGCGCTGTTTCTCGCAACAGTATCGAACGAATATTTATTGGCAGTACAGTTGAAGAAATCCTGCCTAAAATCGAGTCTGATGTATTATTGATCAGACTATAATTTATGGTAACAGCTAATCATCGTTCTTTGGTTTTTTATAACCAGTCCACATGGATCTGACCAGGTTTTCAGCATGCACAAAACTTTCCAGTAGCACCCCAATAATATGAATAATGATAAGAAGTAATGTGAAATTGGCAAAAAACTCATGCACTTCTTCCCATAAATCTTCATAAGAGGAACCTGCCATATTAGCCAAAGGACCTGCACCCTGATCTGCGCCATAAACTGCGAAGCCACTGAGTACGGTTAATAATAGACTAATGAGTAATAACACAATCATCAATGCCCCAGCAGGGTTATGCCCGAGGTAACGTTTAGCTTTTAATGCAATAACGTCTTTAAAATAATTGCTGGATTCAGCCAAGGGACAGATGAAATTTGAAAAACGGGCGTAACGATTACCGATAAAACCCCACACAAGTCGAAAAATAAGTAGTCCGGCAATTAGATAACCTGCCCAGACATGTATGGTCAAGAAATCATCTTCACTGATATAGGCAACAATAAAAGCTGCTACTAATAACCAGTGAAAGATTCTTGTAGGAAGATCCCATATTAAAACTTTATTTTGCATTTTATTCTCCTGAAAATAGCGTTTAATAATTGTATTGCCACGAGCTAATACCAATCCCAATATATTTTTATATCAAAAAAGTGAAATGTAGCCTGTATGGAGCATTGCGGAATACAGGATGAATTGCACGTTTATTCCCGTATTACGTGATACTCCATACGGGCTACGATCAATGTTTTTCTTTTCCTGTTTTTTTTAGTAACCGATTAGAG
>WTAG01000252.1 GCA_013139755.1 Methylomarinum sp.
AAGTTGCTCAACGGATTGTGCAGGCAGGCAATAGTATTGGCGGCGCAATTTCTCAAGATGGTCGCTTGATTGCGGTGTCTAATTACACTCCTGGTGGCGTTAAAATATTCTCTACAGAGACTTTGCAATTAGTGGCAGATATTCCGGCTGAATATGCTGATAAGCAACTCTCCAAGGTCGTGGGTTTGGTTGATGCCCCTGGTCAGCGTTTTGTATTCAGCTTATTTGATGCCAATGAAATCTGGGTGGTTGATCTAAAAGATCCTGCAAACCCAGTGATTAAGAAATTTCCCAAGGTTGGCAAGCAACCTTATGATGCCTTATTAACGCCCGATGGTCGCTATTATATGGCGGGGTTATTTGGTGAGTCGGGTTTGGCTTTGTTAGATTTATGGGATCTTAATGCCGGTGTTAAACGTGTGTTGCCTGATTACGGTAAACAGGATGAAAAACTCCCCGTGTATAAAATGCCGCATTTAGAAGGCTGGGCAGTTGCTGGTGATTTTATGTTTGTTCCTGCCATTGGGCAACATGAAGTGCTAGTGATTGATAAACGTCAATGGACATTAGTTAAGCGCATTCCTGTGGTTGGTCAGCCGGTATTTGTGATGGCGAGACCTGACGGTAGACATATCTGGGTTAACTTTGCTTTCCCTGATAATCAAAATTTACAAATCATTGATGCTAAAGATTTTAATATTGTTAAATCGTTAACACCAGGTAAAGCCGTATTGCACATGGAATTTACTCCACGCGGTGAAGAAGTATGGGTTTCAGTTCGTGATGATAATCAGTTGATTATTTATAACACCGATAGTTTAAATGAAATAAAACGCTTACCCGCTGAAAAACCCAGTGGTATCTTTTTTAGTTCTCGCGCACATAAAATGGGTTTGTAAGCATGTTAAGTCCATTGCATAAACAATTGCTGAATGATTATCAGCAAGACTTTCCTTTATCATCGACCCCTTATCGTGATATTGCTGAATCAGTCGGTGTCTCTGAAGATGAAGTAATATCAGTATTTAAGGAGTTATCGGACCAGAAATTCATTACCCGTATTGGTTCAGTGATAGCACCTAATCAAGTAGGAAGCAGTAGTTTGATGGCGATGACTGTACCGTCTGAACAATTACAGCATGTCGCCGAAATGATCAATCAATACCCAGAGGTGAATCATAATTATGAGCGAGAAAATAAAGTTAATCTTTGGTTTGTCTTGATAGCAAGAGACGCTGAACATTTACATGCGCTTATTGATGATATAGAACAAAAAACAGGTTTTAAAACCCTGTATTTGCCTTTATTGGCAGATTATTTTATTGATTTAGGTTTTGAGTTGGATTTTGATGATTGATATTATTGATCGTCAGTTAATAGAAATGCTGCAAAAAGGCTTGCCATTGGTATCGAGACCTTATGCCTTGATTGGGCAACAGCTTAATATTAATGAGGATGAAGTGCTTGCACGTTTATGCATACTTAAACAGCAAGGTTTAATTAAACGTCTGGGTGTGGTTGTTAAACATAGGCGCTTAGGGTATCGAGCCAATGCAATGGTGGTTTTTGATGTACCTGACCACTTGGTTGAGCAGGTAGCAGGGCATATCAGTCAATTCAGTTTTGTTAATCTTTGCTATCAGCGGCCACGCCGAGGTGAATCATGGCCTTATAATTTATATTGCATGATTCACGGCAAAAATAGAGACAAAGTATTATTGCAATTAGAACACTTGATTGATTCTTGTGGCTTGAGCCAATTTAATAGTGAAGTTTTATTTAGTCGGCAATGTTTTAAACAAGGTGGCGCTATTTATAAAGTAACAACAGAGGAAAAACAGTTATCCCATGGATGAGATTGACAGACAAATTATTAACCACTTACAAGAAGGCTTCCCCATTTGTGAGTCACCTTATCAAAAGGTAGCAACGCAATTAGGGTTAACAGAAGCAGATTTAATTACACGTATTACTGATTTATTAGCCAGTGGATTACTTACTCGATTTGGCCCGCTATATCATGCGGAACAAATGGGTGGCGCGTTAACATTGGCCGCCGTTAAAGCACCAGATGAAGATTTTGATACAGTCGCTGAAATCATTAATAGCTTCCCTGAAGTGGCGCATAATTACGCACGAAACAATCCCTTAAATATGTGGTTTGTTATTGCCACTGGTGAACCCGAAAGGATTGTAGAGGTAATTCAAAGGATAGAAGAGAAAACAGGTTTATCAGTCTATAACATGCCTAAAATCAATGAATATTTTGTTGGCCTTAAACTGGAAGCATAATGAAGATTGATGAGATAGATCGACAAATTATTACAGCAACACAAGCCGGATTACCTTTAACACCACAACCTTATAACACCATTGCTCAGCAATTGGGATTGACTGTTGACACTGTGATGAAACGAATGCAAGTCATGCATGAAACAGGGGTTATTCGTCGTATAGGCGTAGTACCTAACCACTATCGCTTAGGCTATAAGTTTAATGGCATGACAGTGTGGAATATTGCAGATGAGCATGTTGATGAATTAGGGCAACAGGTGGGACAGTTAGATTTTGTCAGTCATTGTTATCATCGTCCCAGACATGAGCCTGAATGGTCTTATAATTTGTTTGCTATGGTGCATAGTAAAACAGAAAATGGTGTTAAAGAACAGATTGAAACAATCGTTGAGCTATTGGGTGAATATAATCAGGGACAAGATGTTTTGTTCAGTACCCGCATTTTAAAGAAAACAGGATTAAGGATAGGGAAGAGTCGTGTTTAGATTAAGCCAGTATATGCGTGAGGTGTTACAACCTACGCCTTTAAAACCAGTCCGAAAACCTTCGGGGCCTGTGGTTATTTGGAATTTAATTCGTCGTTGTAATTTAACTTGCAAGCATTGTTATACCACCTCCGCAGACATAGATTTCCCGGGTGAATTAACTACGCCTGAAATTTACACGGTGATGAATGATTTAAAGGATTTTAAAGTCCCTGTATTGATTTTATCTGGAGGTGAACCGTTACTGCACCCCGATATATTTGATATATCCAAACGCGCTAAAGCTATGGGCTTTTATGTAGCACTTTCCAGTAATGGTACCTTAATCACCCAGGATAATATCGCTCAAATTGCAGCGATAAATTATCAATATGTTGGTGTCAGTCTGGATGGTATCGGTGATACACATGATAAGTTTAGACAAAAACAAGGTTCGTTTGCAGATTCAATAGTGGGTATAGGTTTATGCAGAGATCATGGTATTAAAGCAGGGGTTCGCTTTACCTTAACTCAGGATAATGTGCATGATTTTCCGGCCATGTTACAGCTGGTGGATGATGAAGATATCGACAAATTTTATTTATCACATTTAAATTACGGGGGCAGGGGTAACAAAAATCGTAAAGACGATGCAGGGTTCAAAATGACCCGTGATGTGATGGATCAGTTGTTTGAGCAATGCCTGAAATGGGAGCAACAAGGACTGGAGCGAGAAATAGTCACCGGTAATAATGATGCCGATGCGGTTTATTTTTTGCATTGGGTAAAGAAAAATTATCCTGATCAAGCTACACATATACAATCAAAACTAGAGCAGTGGGGCGGGAATGCCTCTGGCGTTAATGTCGCCAATATTGATAATTTAGGTAATGTACATCCCGATACTTTTTGGTGGCATTACAATTTAGGTAATGTTAAACAGCGTACTTTCTCTGATATTTGGCAAGATGTTTCAGACCCTTTAATGGCAGGGCTTAAGCAAGTCCCTAGACCATTAGAAGGGCGATGTGGCAGGTGTGATTATCAACAAATATGTAATGGCAATACCCGTGTACGTGCGCAACAAGTATTTGATAACCCGTGGGCAGAAGACCCAGGCTGTTATTTGTATTCGAGTGAAATATAGTTAGCAGTCTCGTTCTATTAGCTAAAGCTGATAAGATCATAAGGTCTTTAGCTAACGTCAGATCATTTAACTGCTCTATGGTATCGATTATCTGCTTATGAAGTCGTAGTATTGGTCTCATAAAATAGCTTGTAACCGTCGCTACGATAGTACCGAAGAACAAAACTAAACCAATGACTATCCATAACCCCCAATTAACTGAGCCGTAGCTGATACCGATGCATCAGCGATACCAGCAGTAGAAAATACAGCGACCCCCCAATACAGCGCCTCCCCATATGAATTGATAGATGCACCTTCAAGGTCGCGTTCAGCAAAGTAGACACCAGCTGAAAATATTAGCCAGAGCACAACTAATAGAAAAACCATTTTTGTAAATGGCATACGAACGTAGACACTCTTAATAAATCGTGCATGTCTCTTAAAATGTTCATCATTTACGTCAACTCATAGAAAAAAGGCATGTTTCTTTAAAAAAACGTAAGTTAATAAAGGTTTAACTCACACGTAAATCCATTTTATCGATAGCGTGTATGGGGGCATCGTTACCAGCCATTAAATCGTTAATG
>WTAG01000716.1 GCA_013139755.1 Methylomarinum sp.
ATGAAGAAAGTCCTTAATGAATCGGGTATTGAATATGAAGAGCAAGATATGCCATCACTGGATGATTGTGAAATTAAAGAGTAGCTAGGCGTTTGCTATTTTCGGACAGTCTTCTAGCATGATGAGTGAGTAATACTTGACTAAAATACTAGGTTTATTTACAATAACCCTTAATTTAATAGGTTTATAAGGATTTTCTCATGCGACTTACTACAAAAGGGCGTTATGCCGTGACTGCAATGCTTGATTTAGCATTTCATAGTCAAAAAAAACCCGTAACATTAACAGATATTGCAACCCGTCAAACCATCTCTTTGTCATATCTTGAGCAATTATTTGCCAGGTTACGAAAAGCAGGAATGGTAACAGGTGTTAGAGGTCCTGGTGGCGGTTATAAATTAAGTCGAGCAGCTATAGATATCAATATTGCAGATATTATTGCAGCTGTTGATGAGCCAGTTGATTCAACCAAGTGTGGTGGAAAAGGCGATTGTCAGGAAGGTCAACCTTGTTTAACACATGATTTATGGATGGGTTTGAGTGATCAAATTCGTAGTTACTTAAAAGGTATTAGCCTGGCTGAAATTTTGGAAAGAGAGCATGTGACTGAGGTCGCTCAAAGACAAGGTCAACATGTTGAGCATGTTGTCAACATTCAAAAGCAAGAAAAACTTTCTGCTTGAATCTAAGCTTAGATAATCAATGATCTATTTTGATCATAATGCCACAACGCCTGTTGATGATCGTGTAATTGAGGTAATGTTGCCGTATTTGACTTCATTTTACGGTAACCCCTCGAGTTTATACCGTTTGGGGCGAGTGGTACGCAGTGCTATTGATACGGCAAGAGAGCAAGTTGCTACTTTAGTTGATGCTCAACCCTCGCAAATTATTTTTACCAGTGGTGGAACAGAGGCCAATAATTTGGCTTTGAATAGTGCAGATGTAAATTCTATAATAGCAATTTCAGCTGTAGAACATCCCTCAATTATTGAACCGGCCAATAGATATAAGCGTTGTTTAAATCTTGCTGTAAATGACAATGGTTTGCTGGCTTTGTCTACGATAAAGGCACTTTTTCAACAGGCCGACAAGCCTAGTTTGATTTCTGTCATGATGGCAAATAATGAGACGGGTGTTATTCAACCGATTAAACAAATTGCCGACTATTTAAAAGATCAGCAGTGCATCATGCATACAGATGCCGTTCAAGCTGTTGGTAAAATTCCTGTTTCTTTTAGCTAGTTAGGCGTTGATATGATGAGTTTATCAAGCCATAAAATATATGGGCCTAAAGGTTGTGGTGCATTAGTTGTTGATAAACTGGTGAGGCTTGAACCTTTGTTTGTTGGCGGTGGTCAAGAGAGTAACTGGCGATCAGGGACTGAAAATGTAGCTGCTATTGTCGGCTTTGGTAAGGCCGCTGAATTGGCTTTAGTAGAGATGGAAGAGCGTAAGGCACATAGTCTGCTATTAAGAGAACAATTGGAACAAGGAATAAAGAGTATTCCGGGTAGTGTGATTTTTGCTGAACAGGCAGAACGTTTACCTAATACTGTGCAATTTGGTCTTAAAGGTGTTGATGGTGAAATGCTATTGATGCAATTGGATCAAAAAAATATTGCCGTTTCCAGTGGATCAGCTTGTGCCTCTGGTGGCGGAAAGGCAAGTGCGGTATTGACCGCAATAGGTGTTGAAGAAAAATTGGCAAAAAGTGCAATTCGTGTCAGTTTGGGTAAAGATAATACCGAAGCAGAAATTAAACAATTTATTAGCGTATTAAAATCTTTCGTGATGAAAGCAGAGTGAGAAAAATGGCAATTACATTAACTGAAAATGCAGCAAAGCAAATAAGCAAACAACTGGAAAAACGAGGCTCAGGTATTGGTTTAAAACTAGGCGTTAAAACCTCCGGATGTTCTGGTTTTGCTTATGATTTGGCTTACGCTGATGAGCAAGCCGAAACTGATACTATTTTTGAACAATTTGGTGTTAAAGTTTTAGTGAATAAGGATGACCTGGATAAGCTGGATGGAATTGAGTTAGATTATGCCCGAGAAGGCATTAACGAAGCATTTAAGTTTAACAATCCTAATGTCACTGGGCAGTGTGGTTGTGGAGAAAGTTTCTCTGTTTAAATTGATGTAGGATGGGTAAAGGCTCTTTCGTGCCCATCACCTTTCTAAAATGATGGGCACGCTATCGCTTTGCCCATCCTACGCTTTTTCAAATCGTCCATAACGAAACAAAATACTCGGCAGTAATAGTAAGTTCAAAATGGTGGACGAAGCCAACCCCCCAATAATAATCGCAGCCATCGGCCCCATAATCTCTCGCCCCGGGTTATCACTGTTAAAGGCTATCGGTAACATGGCCAAAGCGGTGACTAAAGCAGTCATTAATATGGAGGGTAAGCGTTCTTGAGCGCCCAAAATAACCGTCTGCATATTCCATTGTTTACCTTCTACCTCCACTAAATGTTGATAATGCGATAGCAGCATAATACTGTTGCGCACGGTAATACCAAATAAAGTAATAAAGCCTACGATAGAGCCTACAGATAATGTTGCACCTGTCAGTACAACGGCTGCTACTCCACCAATTAAGGAAAACGGTAGATTTGCCAGTGTTAGTAATACGTGGCGAATGTTACCTATAGCGATATAAATAAAAATAAGTACGCCAGCACTGGCTATTAATGAGTGTAAAATCAGGTCTTTTTTAGCTTGGGCTTGTTCTACGGCTGCACCGGTAAATTCAGGGTAACTATTGGCGGAAAAAGGGATTTCATTTAGCACCCGTGTTTTGAGTTCTTGCATAAAATCATCCATGTCCCGGTCTTCGACATTACTTGTAATAGTTTGTTTGCGTTGCGCACCTTGATGCAAAATATTGTAGCGCCCCTCAGAATGTCTTACATCAGCTACTTGAGATAGGCGAATTAAACTGCCGTCTTTTGTGCGTATAGGTAAATCGGCAATGGCTTGGGGTTGTTCTCTTAATTCAGGGGCTAGAGCGACGGCTACATTGTATATGCGATTGCCTCGAATATTTTTACCAGTGATATGGCTTTCATAAGCGGTTTGTAAGGTGTTGATGACTTGTGCTGGTTGTAGCCCCCATAAAGCCAGTTGATCTAAATTTAGATGGACTTGTAGTAAAGGTGTGCCAGGTGGCGATCTGAGTTGTACATCGGTTGCTCCTGGAATGTCACGCATGATTTCCGCGACCGTTTGAGCTTTGCGATCCAGTGTATTTAAGTCATTACCATAAATATTAACCACCACAGGCGAGGTGTAGCCGGAGATGGTTTCATCAACCCGTTCGGTTAAGAAGGTATTGGCTTCATATAAAACCCCCGGAAAGTCATTTAAAATAGCTCTTAATTGATCAAGCACCTGCTGTTGTTCTGCGCCAGATAACGGGGTAAGACGGACTTCATATTCACTGTAATGACTACCAAAGGTATCAGCGCCACGTTCTGCTCGACCAGCCCATTGTGAGACAGATTCTACACCGGATATTTTAAGGAATTGTTCGGTTAATTGTGAGCCAATACGAATAGATTCTTTTAATGATGTACCGGGGATGCTAGTGGTGTGGACAATATAATGGCCTTCACGTAATTCGGGTAAGAATTTATTGTCCAGATTTAAGAAGGTTAGTAAGCCCACGCAACAGATGACAAAGCTACTAGAAACAACCCATTTAAAATAAGCAGTAACCCAGTGTAATACCGCTTGATAACGTGGTTTTATCCATTTTATCAGTGGTGGCTCTTGTGTTTCGTTAAATGATTTTGAGTTATTACCAAGAAATAAAAAACATAATGCCGGTGTTAAGGTTAAGGCAACAAGTAGCGACATTAAAATTGCTAAAATATAAGAAACGCCGAGGGGTGAGAATAAACGGCCTGCTACACCTGATAAGGTTAATAGTGGAACAAAAGCTAAGGCCACAATAAAACTAGCATAAACCACAGAGCTTCTTACTTCCATTGAGGCATCATAAACGACTGTTGCAACGGTTTTTGGTTGTGCCAGCAAACGGTTTTCTCGTAGTCTGCGAAAAATATTTTCAGTATCGATAATGGCATCATCCACTACTTCGCCCAGTGCAATGGCCAGGCCACCCAAAACCATGATATTGAGATTAACACCACTTTCTAATAACACGATAATGGCGGTAATGAGTGATAAAGGAATTGCGGTTGCAGAAATGAGTGCGGTACGGATGTTAAATAGAAAAAGATAGAGAATAAGCACCACAAAAAATCCACCAATCAACAAGTGCCCAGAAAGGTTGGATAGAGAGGTTTCAATATAATCGGCAGGACGAAACAGGTGTGAGTAAAAATCAATATCCTGTTTTTTAAAAATACTGTCAAATTCAGTTAACGCCGCTTCAACTTGTTTGGAAACTGACAGTGTATTTGCTCCAAACTGACCAATCACCATCATTACTATGCCCTGTTTGCCTTTGATTTGGGCTGCCCCTATGGGTGGCTCAGCAGCATAAGCTATGTTAGCAACATCACCTAAGGTAATGTTTTTTCCTGCTTGACGTTTGACGATGACTTTTTTAAATTGTTCGGGGTTTGTGGGTTGCCCTGAAATTTGAATGGTAAAGCGTTGGTTATCATTTTCAATAAAACCGCCACCTTGAATCTCACCCGCTTGTTTAGCTGCATTGACGATATCTTCTACAGCCAGATTAAAACGATGCAGTTGAGCGAGGTCTATTTGGATTTGTAGTTGCTGCGTTTCACCACCAAAAATATTAACATCGGCAACGCCCGGAACAGCAAGTAGGCGAGGAACTAGCGTCCAATCAACCAGGCTGCGTAAATCAAGCAAGCTTTTACTGTTAGAACTTAAACCAATGGTTAATACCGTTGCAGATGAAGAAGATAGTGGTACAGGAATGGGGGGGGCTACACTTTCAGGTAATTTACTGCTTATGCTGTTTAAGCGTTCGCTGACTAACTGTCTGTTGCGGTAAATATCACTGTTTTCTTCAAAAATAGCCGTGACTATGGATAGGCCCTGTATTGATTCAGAACGGATGGATTTCATCCCGATTAATCCGCTAATACTGGTTTCTATTTGTTGGGTAACTAAAATCTCGACTTGTTCGGCTGAAAGTCCGGGAGATTCAGTCTGGATCACTACTTGTTTGGGGGAAAATTCAGGAAAAATATCCAAACCAGCGGTAGAAAAACGGTAGCTTCCATAGCAAAGCAAGATAACGGCAAGTGCGATAACGACACCGTAAAATCGAATAGAAAAGCGGACTAGAGTTGAGAGCATAGTGATTATCGTGGTGGTTTGCGCTGTTTTAAGTTTGTTGGCACACTATAAACATTAATCATTGAACTTATTGGTAGAGATGTTCCTAATTAGAAGGGGAGTTGTTAGCGTGCTATCAAAACCAAAGGGTATGATATTGTTATGTTTTTAGTTTTGTCAAAACTAATGCTTTAATTTAGTTGCTTACATGTTGAGATGTTGCTCACAAAGGTTCATATTGACGAATGAATAAAGTTAACTATATTTTTCGTAGATATTAAGTGTGTTTTTTTGTGAATTGAGGTGAATGTGATTTTTAAGGGTGTGGTGGATGCCAGAAAAGTAGCGCTGGTTATTTTGTTTTTACATGGGGACCAATATGACAATTGAAGGCATTAAAACTTTACATATAATTCCAGAAGGTAATGAGCCTTTTATAGAGTTGTGTAATCATTATTTGGGGTATTTTTCCAGCTCAAAGTTTGATTCAACAGTGCTGTATTTAATTGGTTTTAATGATCAGAAAACTAGAGAACAGACAAATACAGGAAAAATTATATTCTGGGAATTGAAGGGAAGCAGTCTGAAGTTGACACCAGCTAATTTAATTAGATTTTATCAGCTCATTAAAAAAGAAAAATATGATCTGGTTGTGTGTCATAGTCATGCATCACTAATTATGGCGTGTCTGGTTAATATTCTAACGCCAGTGTACAAAATTATAGGTATTAGTTATAAAAATGGAGAATTTGCCAGTAAGTTTATCAATTCATTCATTTATCTCTGTAAAAAGAGAGTTAGGCTCTTTGGTGTATTAAAATCAATTCAATTGGATATTTGTGAAAATTTAAAGGCTATGCCTGCCGAGTATATACAAGCATCTTGTTTCAGTCTTGATTATAGAAAAATCAGACATGAAAGACTTAGCAGAGCAGAAGCAAAAACAAGGCTTAACATTAGGCAGGGACGTTTTGTTTTTGGTGTTAGGCATGAGTCAGGGGTAGACGATGATATATTTTCGATCTTAACAGCATTTTCCTATACCAGGGATAAAATAAAGCAAGGCGTTTTGGTTGTTTTTTGTGAACGCAAACATCAAACAACTATCAGTAAAAAAGTAAAGGCGTTGTTGATTGAGTCTGTCGTTATTTTTAGGTATGACTTAACCAGTTTTTCTCATTATTCCAGAGTTTTTGACGGCATAATAGTGACTTGTAATCCAGATAATATGAGTATTGGTTTATTACAATCAATGGTATCTGGCTTACCTGTTATTGCTACTAAATTACCTGCCAATATAGAGTATATTGGAAAGGCGGGTTATTTATATGATAGAGGTGATGCTTATCAGCTGACGTATTATATGGAGTTACTCTATAGTTTGACTCCAGAGGAGAGGATGGAATTAAAGAAAAAAGTACTGGCGCGGATTAATGAGGACTTTACTCCTCAAGTATGTAGACAAAAATTCCAAGCGTTACCTATGGTGCAAAAATTTTTATACGAAGATATTTAAAAGGGTGAGATGAATATCCTTAGACATTGTTAACGGTATGGCGTTTGAAGGGGGGGCATGAACTTTAGAGACAGCTATTATTCGGTTTTTTCAAGGCTTTAGCGTTTTTTTATTATAGACTTTTAATTTAGTCATCATCTTCGTCAGGTATTTGTGATCTAAACTCATGCGATAACAGCATTTGGGTCCCCGTTATAACCAGCTCTTCCTCTTCTGATAATTGTTCGGTAATAAAATAACCTTGGGCGACTTTTATGGGCTGAATGATATTCCGATGGATGAAGTGTTCTTCATCTACTTTTATAAAAACAAAGGCTATGCCAAGATGCCAAGCTAGCGATGATTCAGGAATAATAAAACCTGCTTGAGCTTGCTTTTGTTGTGGTACCCAAGCGGTCAAATTCATGCCTGCTTTGATTGCTGGGGCATTCGTTATAAACAAGTATTGTAAGCCCTGAGTAAAATGATCAACTTGGGGTAATATACTAACAAAAGAAGCCGCTAGTGCGGAGCTACGCTTTCCTGTCGGACTGACATTAACCGTGTTGATTTGTGGGGCAAGTGTAGTGCCAGCAGGCATGGTTATTTTTAGTAGCGTTGCCTGACCTTTAACAAGCGAGTCAAACGGAGTTGAATGACCACCTATAGCCCAGTTTATTAAGGTCTCGCCCCACTCTAGTTTACTGGTATTTATAATTAGCTTGCTTTGGTAAGCCATTTCATTATAAATCGCTTGGTCTGATTGCCATTGAGACTGCTGGCTTTGCAGTTTTCGGGTGGATATGGCTTCATTCTTATGTAAGGCGCGTAAGCGAGAAATATTTCTTTCGGCTTGAGTAAAACGCGCTTTTGCTCCTGCTTGTTTGGCAGACGCAGAGAGATAGCGGTTAAGAGTGCTTAGTAAGGGGTGGATACTTAATGCCTGACCATAGGCAATTAATTCGGGCTGGTGCTTTATTTCTTTTAGGATTACGGTTTCTATTCCCGAGATTTTTTGAGCATCATCGTCCAAAAAAATGGCTACTTGACCATCAATAAGATGAATTGCTTCCATTTCATCGTCATCATCCGTTTCAGAGGCCTTGATACCGACGATATAAAGAGCAAGAAATGCAAGTAGGCAGGTAACAGTAAAATGCTTCATAAAAAAATAATGACGATTAGAGTATAGGAATTATACGGTGTGTTTTCGTGTCTAAATAAATATTTTTGTT
>WTAG01000150.1 GCA_013139755.1 Methylomarinum sp.
GAAACACTTCGGATACAACATCAGCTATATGAGGGTTGCTCTGTAAAAGTGCTAGATTTTCTGAACAGATTTTTTTATCTATACCTAATCGCTGAGCATTCTCAGGCAACAAGGTTTTTTCAATTGCAATAAATGGACATTTATTGATATGAACCAGCTTTAAAGGAATAGGCAATGCATCACCCAACTCCTCTCTCTTTGTGTACAGCCTTGCACGTATCTCGTCGGCAGATAGCTCTAATAATGGAGTCAAATTCTGCGATAAGTCAACCACTGCCACGGCATTGGTATTTGTTGGATGCCAAACAATAGGTGCGACTAAACCAGTATTACCTCTGACAGCGCCAAACATACCTGAAACATGTACTAAAGGGGTTATTGCATCGACATCAATCAGTGCTTTACCTTTGTTTTTATTTCTTAGCTCAAAATAATAATCAAATAGCTTAGGACATTTTTGTTTTATTAATTTTGCTATGGCGATGGTCGCATAAACATCAGATGTCGCATCATGCGCATTTTCATGACTGATGCCATTCGCCTGAGTTAATAACTCTAAGCGAAAAGTCGGCAAGCCCTGTTCATTTTTTGGCCATACTATACCATCAGGTCGTAATGCGTATGCAGCTCTTACTAGGTCAATAATATCCCAGCGAGAATTACTGTTTTTCCAGCTATATTCGTAAGGATCATAAAAGTTACGGTAAAACAGATTTCGGGAAAACTCTTCATCGAACCGAATGGTGTTATAACCAACTACACAAGTATTTATTTGACTAAACTGTTGATTAATTCGCTTAGCAAAGGCATATTCAGCAATACCTTCTGCCTGCGTTATATCGGGGGTAATCTGGGTAATAATGGCAGGCTCAGGATTAGGTAAGTAATCATCACTCAAGCGACAATAAAACATGTCAGGTTCGCTGATGATATTAAAATCCATATCGGTGCGAATACCAGCAAATTGCGAGGGTCTATCAAGAGAGGGACTTAAGCCCCAAGTTTCATAATCGTGCCAATAAAACGTAGCTTGTTGAGCTTTCATTTCTAATTAGGGAATTGCAGATGAAATAATGAATGCAGGATAGGCAAAGAGGCTTTCTTGCTCATCAAATATTAAAAGGATGGGCAGGTTATCACTTTGCCCACCCTACAAACAATATTATATTGATAACTTGGTTTTAGTTATTTAATTGAGACCAAGGCTCTTAAAACATCGGTTCTGCTGACTATCCCAACTAAATCTTTTTCATCAAATACTGGATAACTTCTTAAAGAGGTATCTTGAAATTTATCGGCAAGATCGACAATACTGGACTCAGCATTTACAGATAAAATTTCCTTAGTCATAAAGTCTTCTACTTTACCACTCATACCTTGGTTGTATGAAGCGCCCAACACTACTTTCATGCAGTCTTTTTCTGAAAACATGCCTACGAGCTTACCATTATGATCAAGCACAGGGGCACATGTAATCCTGTGATCCAGCAATTGCTTTATAGCAATTAAAGCATCGGCATCTGGTTTTACAGTCATTATATTTTTAGTCATATAATCTGCAATTGTGATTTTTGCTAACATAAATATATCCTCATTATTATTATGGGCATAACGGATAGAGCTGACTTCATTTTACAAGTTTAATCTAAAATTGCGGACTGAAGTCTACTCTACAATATTTTTAACTTTTTTAATCGACAGATTTTTTCAAAATATCAGGGTTAAACTCAATTTTTTGAGATTCCGCGGCTTCTGCATCTCTCTTCTTTTTCTTATCACACTTCTCTACACAAACACATTCACCACCGCCAGTGCCACCACACGAGCCTTTAATTGCACGTCTGCCAAAAATAACACCAACAGCCATAATCACGACAACAATCAACATGAATGCAAATGTTACTAAAAAATATACAATTATCTTACCTTAATCTTGCTACAAAAGATGAAGATGCTTTTTCTATAAAGCCATCTTTTGTTTTTATAATAAATAAAGCCGCTATGTTTTCTTTTTCGGCTAATTGATACCCTTGTTCTGAACCTAATACCATCAATGCCGTCGCAAGTGCATCTGCTTTCATTGTAGTATCGCTCAATATAGTGATTGATGCCAGTTTATGTGTAATTGGCTTACCTGTACGGGGATCAATCGTATGGGAAAAACGTACGCCATCCACTTCAAAGAAGTTACGATAATCACCTGATGTGGCTAACGAAATATCTGTTAATGGTAATACTTTTTGTATCATCCGTTTTTCTGCGGTCGGTTTTTCCACTGCAATTCGCCACGCTTGCTGGTGGTTATTTTGTCCTTTTAACCTGAGCTCTCCTCCTATTTCGACCATATAATTTAAAATTCCATTTTCTTCTAATAACAGTCCTACTCGGTCAACAGCATAGCCTTTAGCTATAGCTGATAAATCTAAATATAAATCAGGAAATTGTTTTTTGATTTGTTGTTTATCATCATTAAACAACAAATTTGTATAACCAATCTTGCCTAAATTTTGATTTATTACTTCATCTGATGGGGCAACAAAAGACATATCATTAGGTCCAAAGCCCCATAAATTAACCAATGGGCCTACTGTTATATCAAAAGCACCCTCGGACAATTTAGAAATCGTGTCAGCTTGTTTAAGTACTGCATAGAGTGAATCTGAAACAGATATCCACTCAGAGGATGTACTTTGATTAATTAAAGATAATTCTGAATCCTGCTTATAAGTAGACATCTGTCCATTTAACTTATCAAGAAGGTCTTTAATATTAATTTTTACTTCATCACTGCTCAAAGAATCTGGTATAGAAGACACTTTAACAGTAAAGCTAGTTCCCATAATTGCATCTGAATACTGCAAGGGATAAGGTTTTTCAGTCTTTTGCTGCTGACAAGCAGACAATAAAAAAACGAGGAGCAGAAAAACTGATCCTCGTTTTAATTTTTTTATAAGCATATTTTAAAATACTCTGGCGCTATACAAAAAAACCACAGCTATAGAAAGTCTACGGCTGTGGTTTAAGTAGAAGGTTTCCCAATATTCTGGTGCATAAAATGCACTCTATTGAGCTACCTAATTATTTACCCACCAAAATCATCTAACATGATGTTTTCTGGCTCTAC
>WTAG01000162.1 GCA_013139755.1 Methylomarinum sp.
GTGCCAATCAATCTCCATGAAGGAGCCGCAGGATGTTTTAGCAATTCCAGTTTATAACCATTAGGTTTTATATAAATTTTCTCTGGTTGTAAACGGACAGTAGAAACTTTATTATCCTTACTCCAGATTGATGACTCATTTGCCCAAGACAGTGTTTGTGCCATCACATCCATCTTTACATTTTGTGGTACGTAAATAATCTCAGGATATTGTTTATCTACAGCATAGCCTTCTGGCATAAGCTGCATTAAATCCCCATAGTTTTCAAGCATTTCCTTAAAACTATAACCAGCTTCTTTACCTGTTCCTCCTGCTCCATATTCATTACCATGAATTTGACAATGAAATGCTAATGCACCTCCAGCATGTTCTTCTTCTGCAAAACCATAAAGGTTGGCAGCATAACCGATCTGGGTTTTAACTTCTTTTTTACAATAGCCAAAATAATTATCGGCCAATAAGGTAACAATAACCCCGCGCTCATCTCTGGCTGTTAATTTAAAAGCCTGGCCATCATTATATAATTCATCAGAGTCACGCCAACACATGCCATCATGACGTTGTCGTTCTGTTGCATCATCCCAATGTGGCAAACCCACATATTTTTTAGTTAATTTGACTAAATGTGGAGCTAAAATCACACAACCACTATGGCCTGTCCAGTGTTCTACATCTAAAGCTGCATCAAATTCAGGCAACGCAGGATTTCCACCATTTCCAAAAATAGTTTCAACAAAATCCAGATTACTGACCAAGGTTCCGGGGGCAAAAAAACGTATTTCCATACTTTTTTCTTCTGCAACCCCAGGGATTTCAGGACATACTGTTGGCCTTAACAACAGAGAACAAAACATATTAGCTGTTGTTTCTTCATTCGCAGTATAGGGCAATACCATTAAATCTTTCGGTGGATTTAAGGCATGCATTAACATGGCAGCATAAGTTTGCTTAGGCACTTCTTTTTTATCGCCAGGTACGGGTAAACCACCTGCTGCAATATGAAATGAACCTTTGGTCGTTCTTCGATCATTTGCAGGGTTATGCAACACGCCTTGTTTTACTTTGTAACTGGAAACACAGTCAGAGTGAAATTCATTTTGTCCTACAGGTAAGGATAATTCTCTGGCTATTCCATGCCTATCTAACTCAAAGGTCATAATAGGTAAAGTAGGGATATTTTCTAGATTAAGATCAGCTAAATAGCTGTTTAAAAAATCTTGGATTCGTTGATCTGCGGGGTAATGATGTGAAACTAATTGACGATTTTTTTCTACAAAGCTACGCAACATATCATCTGCCGTGGCCATAAATTCAATTGGCTCACCCTTTAAGCAGGTGGGTTGACCACAAGAAGCCAGTTTAAGATTTATGTACAAATGTAAATTCTGATGCAATAAAACCGGGTCTTGTTCTGATCTATTTAAACCCAGGGCTTGAGAAAAATCCACAATCTATCTCCACGCAAACCTTAACGGATGCAATATATTTAATTAGGAACCCTATTCATACCAAGGGTAAGCGATCCAACTCTATAAATAAATTATAGGGCTATGCAATATAGCATAACAGCCTGATTTTGACACCGCGCAAATACGTACATAAGAGCTGTGGAATCATTCAGACTTAACCGCTATGGACTAAAAGTCGCTATGGTTGTTGACTCAACTTGTCACATTAACAAGGACATTTAACACCGAGAATAAGAAAAGCACAGAGGGCGCAGTGAAAAGAAATCAATCGTGACTCTATCTCTTCTCTGTGCCCTCTGTCTATTGCTCTAGCCGAAGCCAAACGCAATGACAGCAAACTGGCTATCATGTTTCTTGACCTGAACGGATTCAAGGATATCATCGACAGCCTAGGACACGATGCAGGAGACCAATTACTAAAAACGATTGGTAAACGTCTGGCAGATCAGATATTGAGAGGCGCAGATTTTGTTGCCCGCTTTAGCGGTGATGAATTTTGCATGATTATTGAGTGCAAAAAGCATGATTTACAGCCTGAGCATCTTGCCCTATTCCCTGATGATGACGACAGCTCAGAATCCCTGTTGCAATGTACGGTCAATGTTATGTATGCCGTAAAGAATCAGGCAAACACCGCTACGCTTTTTTTACAACGCGGACATGACTTGCCAAGCCGATTACAGGTTAAACCTGGAAAACCACCTCCAAAAAGCGGTTGAACAAGGTTATTTTTCGAGAGGGTTACACCACCAGATAAATTTATACCTGTGGCGGAAAAGATAGCTTTAATCTCGGCCATCGGCGAATGGGTGTTAAAAACAGCTTGCCAGCAGTTTATGGAATGGAAAAAAGCTGATGTATCTATTAACCATATTGCGGTTAATATTTCCGGCTCCCGAGTCATATAAAGAATACAAGTCCCCCTCTAAATAATCGAGACTGAAATCAAACTATACTTCGCGCGGTTACGGATGCGGAATTTATAGCTCTTTGATTGCTCTCGTAGCAACACAATTTTATTTGCTATCTTTGTAAAAAGGTCTTTGTTCATGAAGACCTAGTTTCAGCTGAGAAAGATTCAAATAGCCAGCCCCTCCTTTTTCTATCATGACCTTACCCCAACAGGGATTGCAGGTCATCAGAAAACAATATATTTCATTCTACATGTGTCAATTTAAGGCCAATAATGCCTAGAACAATCAAACTAATTGATACTAGCCTAAACCACTCTATCGACTCTTTAAAAAGAAATATACTCAAAATGGCAACGCCCACTGCGCCCATACCTGTCCAGATTGCATAAGCTGTACCTAAGGGTAATGTTTTTATAGCCAACATTAACAAATAAAAACTAGCCCCTCCGGAAATCATGGTAATAATGCTTGGATACAATTTTGTAAAACCAACATTATATTTAAGACTTAAAGCAAAAATAATTTCCGAGAAACCCGCTGCAAACAACCACAACCACCCCATCTAACTCTCCTAATTTTGGAACTGAAGCAATAAGCCCCTTATTCCCTTGATGCATAAAAAAGCGTTTTATTCTACAATACAAACTTTCAATCTGATAATAAACTCACTCTATGGATGACATTGCCAAGTACCTGATCAAAAGTCCAAAACAGGTTCTTTCATATCTAAATATGTTATCAGCAGAAAGATGTTTAATTTCGGCCGCTTTTGGCGAAGATGAAAAAGATACTTTTTTAACCGTTATCATGGACATTGATGAAAAGAAACAAACCCTTACTATTGATTGCGGTCCTAAAGAATATTTAAACAAAAAGCTATTAAACAGTGCGGTAATTAAATTTGCGGCAGAATATAAAGGTATAAAAGTTCTATTTGAAGGCAGAGATGTTAAAAAAGCAGGTAAAATCGGTCAACCCGCCTTTACAATACGTTTACCAAAGTCCATTTACTGGATACAAAGAAGGCGGTTTTACCGAGTAAAATCACCCATGTCCAAACAAAGCTTTTGTCTAATACATTCTATTGATCCTGAAACCAACATTGATACATCAATGAGTGTAGATATTTATGACCTTAGCGCCAATGGATTTTCTATTATCAATGAGTCGTCCGAATATTCAGATCTCTTGACGCCTCCCGCAACATTTGAAAACTGTGAACTGTCACTTGATAATGAAGCGGGACTACCTGTTTCCATTGAAATACGTAACAAATTCCCCTTAAATCCTCTCAGACCTGAAAAATCTGAGCGAATCGGTTGCCGCATCACAAATCTCACTCCTCGCGTTGAATCAACAATTCTTAGGTATATGCAAAATATAGAACGAGAGATAAAACAAAAAGAAAAATAAAATCAATGCATAGACTGAGAATATATTTAGCTTTGCCCCAATAACTAAAGCAACTACTTACGCTACGAGCTAGAAAGAAACAGGTAATTCATGGACATTTTTAATGCCAACCCTTCAGAAAAAAGAATTTACAGTGTTTCCGACCTCAACAGAGAAGCAAAAAACCTCTTAACTAATTATTTTGCCTACATTCAAGTTGAAGGTGAGATATCAAACTTAAGCACCCCCTCCTCAGGCCATATTTATTTCTCTCTCAAAGATAAAAAAGCCCAAATCCGTTGCGCTATGTTTAAATCGCAACAACGACGATTGGCATTTAAACCTGAAAATGGCAAACAAGTCATTGTTTCTGCTCAGGTTAGTTTATATGAAGCCCGAGGTGACTATCAGCTAATTGCTGACAAGATGCAAGAAGCGGGTGCAGGGGATTTACAAATCGCCTTTGAGAAATTAAAAAGCAAGTTGCAAAATGAAGGGCTATTCGACCCAGACTTAAAACAAAACATTCCAGAAATACCCCATCAAATAGGTGTTGTCACCTCTCCAACTGGGGCGGCTATACACGACATACTAAGCGTTTTAAGCAGACGATTCCCTGCTATTCCCGTAATCATTTACCCTACCGCAGTGCAAGGTGATTCGGCCAAGCTAGAAATATGTAAAGCCTTAAAAACCGCCAATCAAAAAAAACAAGTTGATGTTATATTGCTAGCGCGTGGCGGTGGCTCTATAGAAGACTTATGGTCTTTTAATGAAGAAGCTGTTGCCAGAGCAATTGCCAACAGCAGCATCCCAATCATTTCCGGCATAGGTCATGAAGTTGATTTTACTATTGCTGATTTTGTGGCTGATTTACGTGCCCCTACACCGTCAGCTGCCGCCGAAAATTGCGTGCCCAACCAACAATCCTGGTTATCCAGGTTTCAAACGATTGAACAACAATTAAATCGCTTAATTCAAGGCAAGTTATCGCAACAGCAACAATCTATAAACTGGTTACTTAAGAGACTACAACAGCAGCACCCTGGACAACAACTTCAGCGACACGCACAAACATTAGATAACTTAGAATTACGACTTATCAGGGCAATACAGTCTAAAATAAAGCATCAGAAAAACCAGCTAGAAAATAAAAATAACGTATTGCATCAGCATAGCCCTGCCAACAAAATCATCCATTATCAACAGCAACAACAGTATTTAAGCAACCGATTAAAGTTAGCCATTAATAGAAAGCTTGAATCATCACAAAGAGAATATCAGACTCTTGCCCAGACACTTAATGCTGTTAGCCCTTTAGCAACATTAGAAAGAGGTTACGCTATCGTAAGCGATCCAAAGACATCAGCAGTGATAAGTAGCAGCCAACAACTAGCAATTGGTGATACAGTTAAAACCCGCTTAGCGCATGGTCATCTAATCAGTCAGATCAAGGACATTCAACATGAATAAAAAAATAAACTTTCTATTACTTTGCTTGTTGTTTTTCCCTATTTTGGGTCTGGCTAACAAACTTCCTGATCAATTGACTGTTCCTGGTGGCATCATAATATTACCGGTAGCCACAATTGATCAGCCTGCGCCCCAAGTCTTTTTTTATGGCAATCGTGTCGTGGTAACTGCAAATAAAACGCATTGGATGGCCTTAATTGGCATTCCTTTATCTGCCAAGGCAGGTGATCATCAAATCACCATCAAAACCGCTAGCAATACCCAGCAACAAAGCTTTAACATTACCGACAAAAACTATCCTGCTCAATATCTCACCATCACTAAGAAACGTATGGTGACCGGTTTTACTAAGGCCGACCTAGAAAAAATAAATGCTGATAAAATTGCCATGGCCAAGGCTAAAGCAATTTGGGTTGAAAGAGAGATTGACGCTGATTTTATCGCACCTGTTGAAGGTCGACTCAGCAGCTTATTTGGTCTAAAACGCTTCTTTAATGATATTCCTAAACGCCCCCATAGCGGTTTGGACATAGCAGCCCCAACAGGCACACCGATTCTGGCGCCTTCCTCGGCAACAGTCATCGACACGGGAAGCTATTACTTTAATGGCAATACTGTATTCTTAGATCATGGTCAAGGTTTACTCAGTGCTTATCTACACATGAACTCAATCAGCGTAAAGCCAGGGCAAACAGTTAAACAAGGTGAGCCTCTAGGCACGGTCGGTGAAACAGGTCGTGTCACTGGCCCTCACCTACATTGGATTGTTTATTTGAACAAAGTGCCCGTAGATCCAGCATTGTTTATTGCCAAAGATATACCTAGGCTTGATGCCAGGAACAATAAATAACACTGAAAAGCCAAGACAGGAAAGATACTTCTTGCCCATCACACCCTAAAAACAAGCGGCATAATCCAGAATTGCTTCTTGGCACTCAAAAAAAACACGCGGAAAATCCCTACGTATAGCTAACTTTAGGCCATAT
>WTAG01000210.1 GCA_013139755.1 Methylomarinum sp.
AGGGAGAGAAGGAATGGGGCGAATTTGTTGATGCTCTGGGTGTGATAACTGATGATAGTAAAGAAGCAAGTGCTGAATTAATCAATGCAACAAAAATTATTGGTGATGAACTGAAAGAAACCTATAAGCGTATTTCGGATCGGCTAAAAAAATAGCATCATTTTGTTTAGGGGCGGATGATTTATGTCTTCGTCCCTAACTAAACAACCACCCGCTAAAAGGCGGGTGGGTTAGAGCGCTTGGCGACTGAAAGTCGGGATACAGGGCGAATAGCCCTGTCATTTATGCTCACCATATTCTGTTTTAAAATTATCGTTCGGGTTTGCTTCAAAGTGATGCTCCAGATAATTCTTTATCATTTCTTCAGTCATCTGACCTACCGTGACACAAAAATACCCTCGTGCCCAAAAATGTTTCCCCCCAGTAACGCTTTTTTAATTTTGGAAATTCTTCAAAGAGCTTTCTTGCACTACGCCCTTTTATCCGTCGCATTATTTCGCTTGGTGCCATATTAGGGTATGTACGTGATCTTTACTAACAACACCTGACAAAATCTTAATTTCAAATGCTTCACAAGTTTGTCTTACCAACTCTCTTACCCGCAAGCTAACATCACCATTTAATACCTGGTATCTATATTTTGTTACCCAAACAAAATGGTATTCGATGTTATAAACTGTATGACTGCCATAGCGATAATCCATTTCTTGAGTATAACATTTGAGATAAATCTGTTCGCCTGAAAGGCGAAGGTTTTAACCTTACGAATGGAAAATAAACCTGTGGTTTGTATATAGCCATGTAAAGTTTTTGCATCCAAGACGGAACGACAGATTTTTATAAAAATGAAAGAAAAACATCAAGGCTAGAATTAAGGATGATTGAACTTGTTACTATCTAGAAAGTGAAGGTAGCAGGAAAATATTGCTTGGAAAATTAGGTTTTATCTTGCTATTTTCTTTAACTTAGTAATACTATAAAATTAACAAGAATAGAATTGCTTGAGGTAGATATGAGTGTTCCAGACAGCTGCAAAAAAGTTCCAATGGTAAAAGGACAGAACCCGAACACCACAATTTATCGCTGCATTGGTAGGAAACCAATTTCTGAAGGATTGATTATAAAAGCAGACCCCAACTATGAATCACCATGGATCTCGAAAAATCGACGTGACAATGTACACAATACATTGAGTAATGTAAATACCAGAGCTGCATTACAGATTAATACTTTTACCGACTCAGTAGGAAATGCGTGCGATAATTTTCAAAATTTCACAGATGATTTCTTTGAGAGCACTGAATTAGACGAGATGTCTGCTGATGTAGTTTCTAAAACATTAACCTCAGCCCTGAGTTTGTTCACAACCATTTTACCAACCCCTGCAAGCTTTCTCGGAAAGCTCATCCTAATGAATCTTTATGGGAGGTTACAAAGTGAGCTCTCATCTGCAATTAAGCCACCCAGACAAAAAGGTGTCTTAACTACGCTTGAATTGAAACACATGGTTAGAAAACTCGCCACTTCAGCTAAGAAGACCATACCCAAGAATGGAAGTAGTGCCCATAAGAATATTCACGATGTGGTTACACGAATCCAAATTAGCTTGCGAGACAATAAAAGAAATCTCTCAAAAGATGACGACTATTTTCTATACGATTTCCTCGATGTAGACGACACTGAAATGGAATTTGTTCTTGAATCATTCTACTGCATACCATCGCAGCAATATTCAATACAATTTCAAAAACATCTTTACCACAAATTAGTTGAACAATTTGCTAAATCTTGTGCTCCAGCTATGGACTCTCGCCCAACACGTCTAGACGGTAATTACTGGAAGGTTAAAAAAAGGGGATTTGACTTTATGTATAATTCATGAGCGTTCCTATTAAAACATAGTCTTGGAAGGAAACATCCTGAAAACTAGCCCTCTAAAGTCCACCAAGATACGTTTCTTCATATTTTACAAAATAGGCTGCCAGCGATAAAGGAGTCGAGGGTTTAAAAGCATGAAAATTAGATGAAAAAAGACTTGCATTTGTCGAAATATTTTTTGAGATTTTTCCATTTTTCACCCTAAAAATGGTTGTCCCCCATGGTCAAGAACCTCTCCTTAAATGATTACCTATTGGCTCATTTCAATGAAAGTATGGAAAAATTATTAGCAGCAGAACGACACCCTATCTGGCCACGATCATGCCCCGAAATGACTGATATTAACTTTATTCGTCTCGGACTATTTCGCTGCATTAGCACAGTCGATAGTGGTCGCCACTTTATACAAACAACCGAAGAAGTTAAGGGTGAACTCCTGCCTCACTCAACTTACTTTAAATCACTTAGAATAACTGGGCTCAGGTACAAATTAAATTAGAAAGAGCAAAAACTGAAATCTGACATTTGCAAAGTTGAATGTCGAAAAAGGAAGTTCGGACGACTACCTCGCCATCGAAAGAACGAAGAGCAAGAGAACAGAAAAGATGAAACTTGCTTAATTTTTATAACGATCAAATCAACTTGCCTTAATTCTTCTAATGCAAAGTTCATCTTGCTGAAAATAGGACATTCTTATTCGTAGTCCTGACACTGAAAACAGCAAGTTATTTAGGCATTATCGAGCGCACTAACGTGCCCCCGATAATGCGAAGCTCAGTAGAACTGTCTAGAACCACCGATTATCGAAAATCCGATAACCAGTAGCTCCAGACAGATATTTTTTAAGCCTGTATCGCTATCGCTCACAAGCTTAAAAATACTCCTGAGCTTCGCGTTATATTCCATTGGTATTTTTAAAGGTCATTTTGTGACGGTAGTCCTTTGGAGATAAATCGTATTGCTGTTTAAATACCCGACTAAAATGAGACAAGTCGTTAAACCCCCACCGAAAAGCAATATCAGAAATTCGGTCTCCAATATTGATAGGGTCAAGCAAATCATTGTGGCAATTTTCAAGCCTACGTCTCCAGATATAGCGCATCAAAGAAGTCTCTTCCTTTTGAAAGAGTCTATTAATATATCGAGAAGACAACCCAATATCATTGGCAACTATAGTGGGGTTTATGTCTGAATTGGATAGATGCACTTCAATATATGTCTTGATTCTGTTAAGGGTTAGGGAGTGACTATTGGATAGGTTGAATTTTTCCGGACGTACCGCTGCCAAAGCTAAAGTTAACAGATCCAGTGAATAGTCAAACAGTGCGTAAAATTCAGGTACGGTTAACTGATTTGTCTGGTTTAAAGTGGAACGGATAAAGTTCGAAGCAATAGCACCTGTACCAGAATTTCCGGGAATACGTAATGCAGTACAGTGTTCAATCCCGGAAACTCTGTCTCTAAGTATGGAGCGTGGAATAGAAATTATCAGTTTAGAAAATGTTTTAGAGCAACTGATCTGATGTGCTTGCGTAGCGTCGTAAATTGATATATCACCTGGTTGTAAAAAAACTTCTTTTCCATTTTGTTGTAAACGGTAATTACCGGAAAGGAGAACTACCGCAAAATAGGCATCCTGACTGTACAAATTGGGTTCGAGAGACTTTCGCTTAAGCTCTATTTCATTGGATTGAATGGAAGACAGCCGAAGATCTTTCCATGGATAAATAACCATTTCGTTAAACAAGTTGCCATTAGCGGGAGGCGTAATTTCAACTTTGGCATATTCCCTATTAATAAATTCATGTAACCATTCTCGCCTTTCATTTACCGGAAGATCATTTGTCGAGTATTTCATACCTAGCGTTGAGGCTAGCTTTCCTTTTGATTGAGAGAATTTAAAACTATCAGTCTTCATCGGATAAATGACTATAAAAATTTTTCTAGCTTCAATAATAAGAGTAATCAAACTTGAGGTAAACAAAAACATGACCGTATCAGTCAAATAATCGTTCCGTTACAGACGAGAAATACAGAGTAAATCAATATATAGTTTGACCTTGCGATAACTTATAGCGTGATGCTTTGTGTATTTTTGATAAAAAAAGGAAATGAAATGAACCAAGATTCAAGACATGCAGGAAATGTACTTTTACTCAGAGGGGCTGCATTATGGTTATTGATGGCTTTGTTTTTGGCATGGTGTTTAGTAGGTACCAGCTTTGGCATGCCATTTATGACGATGATATTCAAAGGCTTTCATCGATTACTGCAAGCTCATATTGACTTTTTGTTAATGAGTGCCCTTATATTCGGTGTTTACTCAGCAAAAGTAACTCTACCCTGGCATGTGTGCTGGTCAATGGTTATTGGTGCATTTACCAATTCAAGTATGTTTTTATTTATGTCTATGTTTCCAATATTATTCGATGCCAAGGCAGAAAATTTTGCTCCTGAAGGGATTTTTCCCATGCTTTTTCATGTTTATTTATTTTCCAGTATTAGCATTACAACTTATGGCTTTGGCATGGCAGCAATTATTATTTTTCGGTCAACATTTGCTACATCCCAGAAAAATTTATTATCGGAGGATTTATGAGTAAAATATACGGTAAACAACATGAAAAAATGCAGGAGAAATTTGATACAAAACAATTGGCTGACACTGTTGGTGAAAACATTGTTCAATCTGAGATTAGCGATGAAAATAAAAGTTTTATTGAATCACGAGACATGTTTTTTCTGACTACTGTCGATCACCGCGGGTATCCAACATGTTCCTATAAAGGTGGCAATCCTGGATTTGTGAAGGTAATAGATAGTAAAACACTGGCATTTCCAAGTTACGATGGAAATGGAATGTTCCTATCAATGGGAAATATTACTGCCTGTAACAAAATCGGAATGCTGTTTATCAATTTTGAGATACCGCATCGTGTTCGTGTGCATGGGATCGCAACCGTAAGTAGTGATGATGCTTTAATCGAAGACTTTCATGAGGCTGAGCTAATTGTGCGCGTCAATACCACAGAAATTTTTGAAAATTGTCCACGGTATATTCATAAATACAAACGGTTAGAGACTTCAAAATATGTTCCTCAAGCTGAATGTAAAACGCCTGCAGCACAATGGAAACGTATTGATGTATTACAGGATACATTACCCAAACGGGATCAGACAATTGCTGAAGAATCAGGCGGAACCATTACACCTGAGGAATATGGGGAGCTAGTAACGAAAGGTAAAGCTTGAGATGGAATAACTCGTTAACAATATAGGGCTATCTTGATACGACCAATCATAGAGAAATTAATTATATTTAACAGACATTTATCTGGAGATATTCAAAATGACAACTTACAATTTTGATGACAGTAATATTCAATGGAATAAACTTGAAGGTATTGAGCATCTTGCCTACTCAATTCTCAATATTAACGAAAAAGATAAAATCGTCGATCTGATTTTTAAGCTAGAAGCAAACAAACAAACAAATAGTTTTACATCGACATAAGGCGCTTAATAACTCATTTGTAATTCAGGGAGAGCATCGCCTTTATGAGACGAATGGCAAGCTCAAAGAAATTCGTTCTGTCGGAAGTTATACTTCAAGTCCTGCTAGTGATGAGCCTCATCGGGAATGTGGAGGAGACGAAGGTGCAATCGTATTATTTAGTATTCGAGGAAGTGATGGTGTTTTTTATGAAGTACTAGATGATGATCAAAACCTGATTGGTTCGTTAAGCATGCAAGATTTTGTGGAGTTATATAAGACAAGCCAAAAGTAGAAAAAAAGAAAAAAGGTGTCAGGTCTTGGTGCGACAAGCAATTTTCGTGGAGAACATAAGCCTGACAACTACCACACTTTTTATAACCAGTCGTTCAACCCGCCGAGCGAGTTAACTCATGGTTAGACTTATATGAAAATTATCAGCTAAAGTGTTTTTATTGATAATAGTACTATTAACTGGTACTATTTAAAAATGAAGCGAAAACACCAAAAAACACTAGAACTCATTTTTCATAGACCTGTTAGTGGAAATATAAAATGGAATGATATTGAGTCTTTGTTTACCGAGTTAGGTGCAGAAATAAGTGAACGTGAAGGTTCTCGTGTTGGTGTTCGTTTGTTTAATACGCGGAAAGTATTTCATCGCCCACATCCATCACCAAATACAGATAAAGGTGCTATAGCCAGTATTCGTGAATGGTTAAGAGAAAATAAGGTAGTACCAAAATGAATATAATGGAAATTAATGGTTATAGAGCCTTAATTCAATATGACTCTGAAATTGAAATGTTTCGAGGTGAGTTTATGGGGTTAAATGGTAGTGCTGATTTTTATGCAAGTGATATTGAAGGGTTAAAAAATGAAGGGGCAATTTCCCTTAAAGTTTTTCTTCAAATGTGTATAGAAGATGGCGCCGAACCCAAAAAGAATTTTTCTGGTAAGTTTAATATTCGAATTCCACCAGAATTACATGAAGATATTGCAAATGTTGCAGTATCTGAGGGTAAAAGTTTAAATCAATGGGTTGTGGAAACATTAAATCATGCTTCTCACCCGTAAAAGTCTAACAAGTACATACAACTGACCGTAAAAAGCATCACAAAAGTGTGCCAAGAGAACAACGAAGTTGTTCGTAACTATAGTAAAGATGAGAGTAGGTCTCTCGTAATCGGCTGAAAGGAGCTGGTTACAAACCACCCCCTGCTGCTGAAGTAAAGAGATTTGGTGGTGAGCGAGAGGGGGAAAAGGCGTAGAACTGTCCAGAACCACCGATTATCGAAAATACGATAACCAGTAGCTCCAGACAGATATTTTTTAGGCATGTATCGCTATCGCTCACAAGCTTAAAAACAACAGCCCATTGCAATAAACTCCTCCTCTAACTACAATGTACTACATAGTAATTATTTATGTAGGTATTATCATGAGTGTAACAAGTGTCAGGCTTCAACCAGAAATAGAAAGCCCACTGGAAAAGTTGGCAATCAAACTAGATAGAAGCAAAAACTATATTATAAATCAAGCGATTAAAGAATTTATTGCCCGTAAAGCCCTCGATGAACAAAAATGGAATGACACACTAGAAGCATTGGACTCAATAAAATCAAATAGGGTCGTAGATGAACAACACGTTAATGAGTGGCTGGATAGCTGGGGCAAAGATAACGA
>WTAG01000120.1 GCA_013139755.1 Methylomarinum sp.
GAGCACGATAGGCGTCTAAAAGATGAAACAAAGGGTTCAAATTATTCCATGGAATAAAAGGCTCGGGAATCATACTTACAGGATAAAACACGGGTGTTAAAAATAACAACATAGTCAGTAGCAAACCCAAAGCTTGCCGTAAATCCTGAATAAATACTGACAAAATAGCCAAAACATTACCCAAAGCAATACTTAAACACAGACGAATCAAGACCAAGCCAGGCAATAATAATAAATACCAAGATACCTGATCCAATAGAAAAAAAGCCGCCACAATAATAATTAGTAAAGAAATACCCTCCGTCACCAGCGTCGCCAACATAGGCACTAACGGTAGTAACAATGGCGGCAAAGTAGACTTATGCAATAAAGCACTGTTTACAAATAAAGAGTTACTGGCGGCAGTTAACGCTTCTTGAAAAGCAACAAATGGCATCATCGCAGCCATTAAATATAATGCGAAATGATAAGAATTATCCATTCCAGGTATTCTAACCTTCATAATCACAGAGAACACAAAGGAATACACAATCACCATAATCAATGGCTGTAAAAATAACCACAAAACACCCATGATAGTGCCTTTATATCGACTAGATAGTTCACGTTTAATCAATAAACGCAAAGCATGCATATAACTTAAATCATCATTTATACTATTCATAGCAACCTATTTAAAAAGCACGCTCTATAACAGAAACTTGCCACTTCAGAGCAGGATACAGCTTGCCCTGAATAAACCTCCAATCAACGCCCTTCCCTTTTTTAATTTACCCTCACTTTAAGATTGTTTTAATTTTTGTACATTTTCCAAGTTCGCTTTATATACCGCAACAACTTTATCCACTCCTGAAGCATTTAAGCCGCCGTCATTACCAGCTGCAGTATAAGTCGCATAAATACCCGAAGCAGACATAAGTGATGCATTGACCATTTGCAGAGGCTTACCCTCCTCTTTCATTTCATTAGCCAAAGCAATAAATCTAGCCGCTAATTCATTATATTCTTGCATGTTTTCTGTCCCCATATTCTATTTATCCTAATTTAAAAGTTAACCCTATAATACCAGCCTAGCTAACACGGCTGGTTTTTAAAACTTAATTGTTCTTACCTAATAAAGCCGAATATCTTAAAAATGGCTTTTCAATCGCATAATAAGAAGCTGCTGCCAAAACTACAGAGCTGCAAAGATAAATTAGCAAAAATAGAAACCAAGAAAAATTATAATTCGCTAAATAATGCAATACTGGGAAATGATAAATATACAAGCTATAACTAATGGCAGAAATAAAAGATATAACTCGATAATAACTAATATTAGTTTTTACTTGCAAAAATGCAGCTACTAGAAAAGCTAAAATTATAATAGCCATATAATTTAACAGCGTTTTATAAAAAATGTCAGTTCCTTGATAATTAACTATATCCTCGCTAAGTCCGCTGGCAACATACCCAATAATAAAAAGCAGAAATAACAAAATACTCGCCCAAAATCGCTGTATTTTTATTCGCGTATCACTAAACTTATAGATAGCGACACCGATTAAAAAATTAAACAAATGAATATATAGCTGATCCTGCGCCAACCAAATTAACTCATTCAAATCTATGGCCTGAAGCAAGTACTGATAAACAATTGAACCGCGTATAAGCAAGCTACTTAAAATACATAGGGCAAGAACACTCCAAACAGGCCGTACTTGGCTGTGCATAAAGAATAAAATCATCCATGGGGCAAGCAAATACCATTGGAACTCGACAGCTAAAGTCCAATACACGCCATTTATACTTCGATGATATGCGCTAAAAAAATTATGTATATTAAAAAAATGCACCCAAAAATCTTCTGGCTGCACCTCATAATAAGTTGCTAGGAGTAAAAGTGAAACAACATAAGCAGGGTAAATTCTTAATATCCGTTTAATAAAAAACATAGCAACCGAGCTTACTATTCGATTTTTATGTTTTTTTAACAGCGACATTAATGAGGCCGACAGCAAAAATCCGCTAATAATAAAAAACAGGGGAATGCCATAAGAAGCGAGAGAAAAACCAACTTTCTGGACGACTAATGGTAACTCTTTTGCCACAGAAGTAAAATGGCCTAAAACCACCAAGCTAACCGCTATAGCACGCAATACATCAAAAGCTACGTTTTTTTTACCCTGCTCCAAAACCATCACAGCTTAAATAAAAAACCGCTAAATTAATAATCAACATCATTTTTAGAGGCAATTAACACCACCTCCGAAATATTCGACAAACTACCCATACGCTGAGTTAAATCCTTAGCCATTAGCTCATCATTAAGCGCAACATCATAGGTTAAACTCAAACTGCTATTATCTCCAGACGGCTCCATATGTAATAAGTTCGAACGCTTACAAAACTCATTAATTACCTCTAAATAATCGCGACTATTACCTGTCTGCTCAAAACGAAAGCGTAAAATAAACTCACTTTTATAAATGGCACCAAACTTAGTGATATACAAGGCAAAAGCCAGCAACGCTAAACTTAAAGTACCAACACCAACCAAAAAATAATTGCTAGTA
>WTAG01000201.1 GCA_013139755.1 Methylomarinum sp.
TGATTAATACCCGTTCAATTTCCATTCTATTTTTCAGTAATGCATTAATCATCACAGCTTTAGTTTGATTGCCTATTTTTAACCAAATAATTTTAGGCGGCTGCCCATAGAGCAAAGACATATCCAAAAAGTCAGCATCTTTAGTAACAATGGTATATCCATATTTTTGTGCATAATCCCATACTTCCTTATCACTACTATGTTCCATATTAAGCAATGAAATCTGACTGCTTTCAGGGTAGTCCTGCAAAATAAAGGGCACAACTCGACGTGATAAGTTTTCGTCTAGTAATAATTTCATTGCATTAATGCACCGATATTATGCTCTCTATTGGCTGCAAAACTTAAACAGGCGGTAATATCATCGTGGTTTAATTCGGGGTAGTCTTCAATAATATCGGCTTCTGTCATGCCATCAGCCAGCCATGACAAAACATCATAGACACTGATACGCATGCCTCTAACACACGGTTTTCCCCCTCGCTTCCCTGCATCTATCGTAATATAGTTTTTATAGTTCATAATCATCTCGCTTTACTCTTTAAGGTGTCTTACTAGAGATATAAAACCTTTTTTCTGTGTTAATCATTTTATTTCAACATAACATTTAAATCAGCTATATACTGAATAATATCACCTTTCAAGGCTCGCATTTTAGCTAGGGGCTATTGCCATTTTGGCATCGTCCAAAACATTATATTAGCTTACTTTCTATCTAAAATAAGCTGACTACGCCACGACAAATGTTTACGGATGAGCTTTGGTTAAAATTAAAGGCCATCATATTGAAGCTAGGTATTTATGATAAGCCAAAACTTAGACAAACAATAGAAAGTATTTTCTACCGATTGCGATTAGGGTGTGCATGGAGGGACTTACCAGGTACCTTTAGCAATTGGATCGCTATTGATTGAAACATAGATCAATACGAACTATGTAGCCCTTTTAACTGTTCCGCTCTAAGGAAACAAGATGTATTACAAACAATGACAGTTTTTGACCCATCAAAAAACTGTAGTAGGTATTTTAAATACATTGATTTTATCAACTGCGGTGAAACACAGTATAAATCTCAGCTAATAAATAACCCTAAAGATCTTAGAACCATCTTAGCGATTGAAGAATTAGCGACAACAATACTCGATCCAGTTAAATATCGAGTCATATTTTATGATTCGATATTCACACTACCTCCTCCCCCAAAATAGATCAAGACTACTTAATTCATCTAAATGAGTAAGTAGACCAGCGTCGGCAATGACTACAATGCTAGTCATCACCATACAATCCCCAGTCAACATCTTCACGAATAAAAGTTCCGCTTGTCGTTTGTTGATGAAATTCTATATAACGCCTTATAGACTCAGTAATCAATGAATCCATGTTTTTAACCCAACCTTGCTCGACCATATTTTGTGCTTGTTTCCAAAGCTCATCGGGGATATTAGTTTCTATATGCATTGACATGTAACTGACCTCTCTATGAAATATAAACCAATAAAACGAATTGATATTGAGGGTAATTATAACTGTCTTTTTTTGTGTTAAAGAAGCCGATCACAAATAGTAAACCTCCTACTACACCTCTGATATTAGGACTTATAAACAATCTGGGGTGGAAACTTTTCAACGCTATTTTCCCCCGAACCCTGGTAAGTTTTGCACGCTGATTAACAAGATGGTGTGCCAATTCTAAATTTTGGCAGAACTTATGCCAAAAAGGGTAAAAAAATGGCTTATGCATATTTTAAATAATACTTTTTATCTGGAGGGAACAATTGCAGCAATCTTACAAATCTACTACTCGATGAGAGATCGGTAGAGGACGTTCAAAAACCTGTCCATTTAACATAAAAAATTAAGGAGTTGATCACCTAGCCTAGCTTGAGTAGGCTTAACTTAACATTTCTTTTCAACCAATGTTCCTGAACAATTCCTGCCTGATATTTTTTCATAATCTCCCAAATATTAATTACTAAAGGGTAACCAGATGTAGCAAGTGTGTTGTTACTTCCAGCAAACTGATTAGTATAAAGCTCATGATTTGCATAAGCTTCATTTTCAAATAGCATCTCTAACTCTGATAAACATGGCACCACTAACCCAGCAATATATGGAAATGATTGAGCAATGGAAATGCCTTTTGGATCGATATCTGGCATTGCAATAACTGGCAGTTTCAATTTAGCCAATAATTGTCTAACAGTTTTTTCACTATAGCTATTATCTCCACGAAACAGCACAAGAGGGTCTTTATATATTCCTTTTAAATTCAACTGCATTTTTTCCAAAGCATCAAAACAGCGATAGTTCTCTATAATTAAAATGCATTCATGTTCAGTTTTATGGATATTTTGTAAAGCGATATCAAGGTGGCTAAAACTGGGTAAATTGTAGTGTTGATCATTAACTTTAAGTGTGCTTTTAGGTAGGGATTTAATTGCTAAGCGTTCACCTTTTACAGCCTGGCCAGCAAATTTCTCATCTATAGCAATTGATAATATTTCCTCACGATGTAAATGTTTTAAATCAGCAATAGAATTTTGTTCTAAATCAATACCAGCCTTTTGTTTTACCAACTGCACCAAGTTATTTTTATCAGCTTGTGTAAGCTTTAATTTAGTACCCTGAGTCAATCCAATATTGTATTCAGAGTACAGCTTTTTCCATGTTTTATTTAAAGGGAAAAGATCTTCTGAAGAATGAATCGCTTTTTCTATCACATTGAGCTGCTGCTTATTCATTTTTCATTAGCCTTGATACGTCAAAAAAATATCTGTTACTTTTTGATTGCCTGAAAATGCTACTCCATGCTCAGCCTCTCGCAAGTCTATCTTTAATTCTTTATTTTTCTGCCTTAGACACTCATTTAAAACACAGGCCAACCAGATTTCAGGAGCAATACCCTCTACAAAAGCTTGCCTATAAGCCAAAGCAGAAACTTGCTTTCCAGGTGTATTCCTTACAAAAACAACATAGGCTTTAAGCTGTTTCCTATATAAAGGGATATCCAATCTTTTTTTAACTTGCTGGTTTAAAGAAACCGAATTTAATGTGCGTTTTTTTTGTTTTGCTAATAATGCATCTGACTCTGTTTTGATTTTCTTTGCAATTTCAATCAGACTTTCTTCCATGCCACGATCCATAGGATCAGCATACGCTTGAAATTGTAATGGGTTTATTTGGTTCCAAATTTCAGGAATATGGTCCGACTCACTCCATTCCTGTGGCTGATAAGCAGGGTTCTGTCGCAGAAAAAAAGCAAAGCCTTGAACACGTTGTGCTTGCACCTCAATTTGGCGAAGTTCAAACAAAAACACTTTT
>WTAG01000483.1 GCA_013139755.1 Methylomarinum sp.
TCTTTTAACTTTTCACGATCAATATCTTTTGATAGGTTTTGTATGACTTCAGTTTTTAATTTCCCCTTTTCTTCAATCGCTAATTGTCTGGATAGTTTTTGAATATTGCCCTTATCATCGACAATGACAACGTTATAACCTCGTCTGGCTTTGGCCAGTTCTAAACCTTCTTCATTAAGCGCATGAATAAAAGCTTTTCCACTATCGGCGGCGTAGTAAGCTCGGGTTATTTTTTCGCTGTAATCTTGTTTTTGTTCTTGGTGTTTTAATACTTGGCCTTGCTCACGTTTTTTAGCGTTTTCTTCTCGTTTATGGCAATGCATAATATGTTCTTTTTCATACTCTAAAGCCCATGCTTGCAGCTCTCTTTTATCAAAGCTAGGGGTATGAACCCTACCTGTTTCAAGATCAATTAAATTAGCAACAATATGAACATGTTTATGCTCAGTATCATCATGGGCAACCATGTAATATTGATGTGTTGATAATCCTAATCTTTCCAATGTTTTTAGTGCTTGTTCTTGTTGGTGCTGCTGGTCTGGATTTTCTCCATGCGCCCAAGATAATGAATAATGATATACATTTCCTACTTCTGATTTTCTTCCTGCTGCACTGCCACCAAAGTCACGCTTTAAACTGTCCGCATTTTTATCAATATAAGCCATCACCAGTGCAGCTTTTTCTATATCTTGTGTATGCATATTCCCTGTTTCAGACCACGCCACGCGCTCGGAGGTACTGGCTTTCTTATCATGCATTAGATAAGCCGTTACTCCTTTGAAACTATGGCCACGATTATTAATCTTAGGGATCACACACTAACCCCATAATTAAGTTATCAATAGTCTCTATGGTTTCTCTTATTTTTTGGCTATCAGCTGTATTATTAATATGGGTTTTTCTGACTAGTTGATTAAGATTATTACCAATAGCAGAAAGCTCTTTAATAGCTTTTGTTTCTAAAACATTATCACGCCGAATGATTAGACAATCTAGCAACGCTCGGCGTTGATATTCTGATAATGATAAGCCAGCGAGTGCTGCATTATTTTCAACTTCAAGGCGTTCTTGTTCTGTGCAGCGTGTACGCGGTAAGAAACAAGTTCTATTTTGCTTTGGCTCTGGTTTTTCTTGTGCGTCTTTTGGTGATGGCATAAATAAAAACTCTTTATTCTTGAAATTTTTTTAGCGAAAGAGGATACAACGGAGAAAAGCGCTAGCGGCTCTCCTTGTCGATGATGGGAAATGTACGTAAAATGCGTAGCGTTTGTAGCTACATTTCCCCATCTCGCTACCCTATCATTACGGACGTTTGATTTTCAATATAGTTCAACTCTTTCTCTCGACTTATCACCCACTTATTTCTTGCACTGGACGCGCATGAATACATTTGCCATAATTACAGGGACTTTAAAGCGAATATAAACAGGCTTAGCCATGACTACAGAAAATAAATTGCTTAATAAGCTCATCGAGCGACAAGACAAACTAGCTAAAGAGATTAAACAGGCCAAAGCAGCACAAGCTAAAAAAGAAGCGGCTATCTATGCGGATAAATGCCGTATTGTGGGGGCTGCTATCTTAGCTGAACTCCAAAATAATGAAAACTTAGGGCTTAGTCTTAATCCGATTATTAATGAGCGTACAACTGCCGCTAAAGATAGAAAATTATTAGGGCTTGCACCACTTCCAAAAAAAGATAAAAAGACAGGAAAGGGTGAATCTGCTAAAGCAGATACTTAAATTTTAAATGAACTCGCTATCGCGAGTATTAATGATTTTCGCTATTCGCTCAAAACCTTTTTTTATTTTTTAAATGAGGTCGCTTGCGCTCCCACTTAATTTAAAAGGGGCTCATTGCCGCCCCTCTTTTTGCTCCTCGCAAAAATTCACCCGCTAGAATATTTATTGAACAATGATATCTATAAAAATATCATCTCACCTTTTAAAAAATGATGTTACAGTTTAATTGCGTACAGGCTGGAAAGCCGATGGCGTGAACGGTGAAAACCACCCTCTAGCCTTTTATTAGGTTAGAGGGTTTTTTGATTTATTCTCTAAAAAGTAGCATTATGATTAAATATAAATTTATAGCCAAATATTAAAATGTTAGAAAACACTACTACTTATAAGGCTTATCCAGATGAATTCATTACTTTAGATTTATTTACTATTGAAATTAAACAACTCTACACACCAGAAAAAAAATACATTATAAATCAATACAATTTAGGAATTATATACTTCAAAGGAAAAGAGGTAGAACAAGACTATAAAAAAGCTATAAATTACTTTAAAGAAGTCGCTGAAGAAGGGTATGAAAACGCACAAAATAATCTAGGGATTATATACATCAATGCACATGGTATAGAACAAGACTATAAAAAAGCTAGAGAGTGGTTCGAAAAAGCCGCTAAACAAGGAAATGCTAAAGCACAAAATAATCTAGGATGGATGTATGCCACTGCACATGGTGTAGAACAAGATTATAAAAAAGCTAGAGAGTGGTATGAAAAAGCCGCTAAACAAGGAAATGCTAAAGCACAAAATAATCTAGGATGGATGTATGATAATGCATTCGGTGTAGAACAGGATTATAACAAGGCTAGAGAGTGGTATGAAGAAGCCGCTAAACAAGGAAATGAAGCCGCACAAAAAGATCTTAAAAAATTACTTGCAAAATTTGAGGAACAAAAAGCGCAAATTTGCAAAGAAAACGAAAAAAGTGCTAAAGAAATAGAAAACAAGGAAGAAAGCACCAAACAATTGCAAAATGAACAAACAAATCTAGTTAATAGCTTTACTTCTCTATCACCAGAAGCACAAGAGCGAGCTATAGAATTTTCAAATCTTAATGAAGATGAGCAAAAATCTTATCTCAGTAGCTTTAATGAGAGCGCAACACTTAGTGTATTTGATGAATTAAAGAGTAATTACAAGCCATTTCCTGATGATCAAAAAACCACCGTTGATAATATTCAAGCTCACTTAAAACCACAGCTTAAAGACTACGTTAAGGCATGGGGAGCAAAAGAAGATTTAATCTATCTTGATGATTTAAGAGAAATCGAGCCACTAACAACAAAAATGTATCAGGCATTTTATAGAGCGAATAAAAAAGATAGCTCTAGCCCTTTATTATCTGACTTAATTGCTAAACAAACCCAAAAAGTTACAAAAAGATTGAACAGTTTTAAGCCAACAGATCAAGCAACATACAAAGAGCACAAGCAAAACATGTCCGCAATAAGTAGAAGAGAAAGAAAAGATAATAATACTCTTATAGAAGAGCCAATATAGGATACAGATATTTTTTAACCAGAATAAAACAAATAATTCCTCTATTTGTTTTGACATATCACCCCGCTTGTTATAAAGTTAGTTCCAAGACATCCCAAAAAGATGATCTTAAACGCAAATGACCACCCTTATTATTTGCCTATTCTTTAAATCAGTACCGTTAAAAGCGGTAAGGAGTTTAGAAAATGTTTCCACCAAACCAGCCACAAGCTGGATTTTCTCAAAGCTCGCCCCAACAGAATAATAATTACTATTCTAGTATTACAGGGCTTGCCATCACATGTGCTATAGCTTGCACTTTGCTTTTAGCCCCTTGGCTCGCAAACTCGACAGAAGGTTTTGCAAGACAATTAATTTTTGATTTCTATGGTAAAGATTTCATAGATATTGGGTTATTTATCTGGCAATTACTTTGCTTTTCTTTTGTTTTCTTCATTACACGCGCTTTTGTTGTAGCAATGATTGTTTCTCTAGGCATCGGACTTGCACAACGTTTCCCCATGCTAATGGCTTAGTTGTGGCTTCCACTAAAAAGAAGCCCAATAAAATATTAAAAATATTGGGCTTCGCCTTTAATGTTTGGATAATAATTGTAGGTTTAATATTAGCCTTTCCATTAAAGAATTTATCACAACGTTATTATAAATATATGTATTCCCAATATGTTCAATATGAACAATTGAGAACCCTTAAAACTAAGCGGCTACCAAGGACTTATAGCTTTTAACTGTTCACAGGGAACGTTCATAATAGAGGATAAAAACATGCGTAGAACACCTACAAAAATCATTGATAAAAGAGCCGAAAATAGACAAGGTAAATGCTACGGCTTTGCTTTTCTCTTTGGGCTTATCTCTTGGGCTTTATTTGATAATGGAAAGGTAGGAGCTGGCTTTTTATTTGCTTTCTTTTCCTTTATTTTATATTGGATAGCTTCAAAAATAAAAACTGTGTTTCATAAAACCTATGAACAAGCCACCTATGTAAAACGCTAGTGGATTTTTATTCTGATAATCGCCACGGCTCGGCAAATTGGGCAACACAAAGCCAATTACTGGGCGGTGGTTTATATCAAAATAAAGGGATTTTCTTGGGGCTGTGTCCTTTTACAAATAATTATCTAACACTTGATAGTGATGCTCCTTCTATCCTTATAGGGGGAGCTGGTTCGGGCAAGGGGACAACACAGCTTTTATATAATAATTTTTATGATGGTTCGATGTTGATAAATGACCCTAAAGGCGAGATTGGGGCAATAATTGGCAATTATCAAAAAAAATCAGGAAAAGAATTTTATTGTATTAATCCTACAGGATTACACACACAAAGCCCGTGGGAGCTTCCACAACATAAAGTTAATCCATTTGATATTTTAAAAATAGGCTCTCTCCACTTGGTAAGTGATTGTAAACGCATTGCTATGATGCTCATTCCCACTGAAGGGGGTAAATCCTTTTTTATAAAGCGAGCACGGCAATGGATGAGTAATTTATTATTAGCCTATGCCCTAACCAGCAAAAACCCTACAGTATCAGGTTTTATGCAAGTATTGAATATGATTGAAAATAATCATGTCGATTTTAAAGCCTTAGCTTTGGGCTTATATGCCACGCTTGGTAATGATGATATTACCCTGACCATGAATGAAATAATCAATAAGCGTAGTGATGCAGGGGCAAGCGGCGAATATAGCGGTGTCATATCCACAATAGGAACAGCAATGGATTTTATGACTGATCCGCAATTAAAAACCTTGTTTTCTGGTGCTGATTTTTCTCTTGATATACTTTCACAAACTAATCCCGCAGCGGTAGTTGATATTGCTTTTCCTGCTGAAAACTTGAATATCTGGAATAAAGCTTTACGTTTAATTATTGGGGTAGCTATTCTCTACCAATACCGTAATCAAAAGAGCAAACCTTTATTTTTGATTGATGAAGCAGCGCAACTTGGGCATTTTGAAGAATTAGAAATGTCTTATACTTATGGCCGTAGCTTTTACCGCACAATGGCCATTTTTCAGGATATTGGGCAGATTGAAAAACATTATAATAAAAGTGGTATTCAGACTTTTTTAGGATCAAGCCAAGCTAAAACTTTTATTGGTATTAGGGATTATGAAACCGCAAAGCTAGTTTCTGAAATGCTCGGAAATCAGACGATAGAGGTTGAAAATCCAATATATGCAGCGAGAGGAAGGCATGAACGGCAAAAAGCAATCAACAACCTCTTATTTAGCGGTGGTGACCCTTTTCAAGTAGGTATGGAGTTAGGGTATTGGAACAGAGAAGCCAAGCACAGAGATAAGATAAAACGTCCCTTATTAACCCCAGATGAAATACTCACTATGCCAGAAGATCGTAGTCTGATTTTTTTATCAGGGCTGGGAGTTGATCCTATTGCAGCAAATAGAATGCCTTATTTTAAAAATCCAAATATAGCACAATATTTTTTGCCTAACCCTTATCATGTTTAATTGATATTAGGATGTGCATGATAATTAAAATGTGAGGAATAAAATTTACCGATTGTTCGCCTATGCTGACATAGAATCCAGTAATGCAATATATCTGAAAAATTAGGATGACTTGGATTATTTTGATCAGCTTTTAATACAATCTGGGAACAAAATGAAATGGCCTGATTATGTTTTTCCTGCGTGGGTGTAAAACGCTCAAAAAGCTTCCAATACATTTTTGGCAAAGTAACACAATAAGCTAATGGGTTTGTAGGACTGTGAAAGGTTCTACTTTCAAAAATATGATGTGGGTGTGTTGCAGGTGTTTCAATAACATATTGCTTATCAGTCATTATTCATTTTGGGCAGAAAACAATAATTAATGCAAGAAAAATCAAACAACGGATATTATTTTTTTAACTTATAACTACTTCAATATGACTATGAATAAATCAACGATTAGTGATGGATTTAATAACAAGTCCCAAGGTCTTGAAGAAAAATTAGAACCCAAATATGATAAGCCTGAACTTGTTTATGAAATGCATGATCCTCTAGGAATTGGGGATACAGTAAGACGTAATGAAGCGGAAAAGTTTCAAGCTGAATTATGGATGAGTAACTATCAACAAAGACCAAAACTTGACCAACAAGATCCAAACATAAATTTAAGTGATGAATTTAATAAAAATGCAGAAAATATTAATGCTCAGCAAGAAAATAATGAAAGCGTTTCTACTTCTTCATTTATGAATGAACTAAGTGAAGAATTTCAAAAAAAAGTAGCTGATTATAAACTAGATAATTCAGAAATTAGTAGCGAAAAAGAAAGCAATCAACAAGATTATGGTTCAACTGATTTGTAAATATTGGGAAGATAAAAGATTGTATATTATCTATTCCCACATGCTAAGGGCTGCTTTTCGTTCTTCTTGCCCGATAGCGTCCATGTAGATGAGGGTATTTTCTAAACTGGTATGTCCTAGCCATTTCTGCACTAGACGGGGGTTACGGGTCTTCTCTGCGGCTCTGACACCAAAACCATGCCGTAACCCTTTGGCGGTTGCCTGTGTGCCTTCTATTCCTGCTTCTTTCATAATTCGCTTAACTAATTTGTAAGCTTGATTATATTTCCAAGGAAATAAAGCCCCTGCCCTTTTCTTAACCCGCTGCGCCTTTCTAATGCCATGTACCAGCTCTAAAGCATCAATGACGTGATCTGGTATAGGTATAGCTCTGAATTTAGTCTTATGACGCTGTTTGAGTGTTTTAAATATGATGGTTTTCTCACTTAGGTCGATATTTTCGGCTGTCAAAGCTAAAGCTTCCATTGGACGGCAGCCCGTATAAGCGAGTACAAGGCAAAAAGTTCTAAGCTCTCCCCTCTCCTGCGCACCTGCAATTTTTAAGAAGCGTTCAAGTTCTTCAAAACTTAAATATTTGCGTTTTCCATCAATAGTAAAGAGTTCACTAGCCATCTCTTTACTTTATCAACCTTTTTACTTTTTCTCAATATTGCTTTTTTCTTGACTTTAATATACAAAATGTATATACAATAGAGGTATAACTAATTATTCAGTAAAACTAAGGATAAGTGTTTTGATTTTTGAATGGGATGAAGAAAAAAATAAGAAAAACATTCTTAAGCATAAGATTAGTTTTGAAGAAGCTGGACTTATTTTTAATGATTTAACATTAACAATTATTGATAGCAGAAAAGATTATGGCGAAGTTCGAGAAATAAGTATTGGACAACTATCCGAGCGATTAATCGTAACGGTTGTTCATACCGATAGAAACGGTGTAACACGTTTAATTTCAGCACGTTTAGCGAATAAAGCAGAAAGGAAAAATTACAATGACTACTGTAAAAAAATCTCTCAATGAGCTGTCTATATCCAAAAAAAGATTGGCTGAACTTGAAGCTATTCAGGATAAAGATATAAATTATTCAGATATTCCAGAATTGGATGAACAGTTTTGGAAAAATGCAGAAGTGAGACTACCTGAAAATAAAAAGAGTGTAAATATTCGCTTAGATGCTGATGTATTGGAGTGGATGAAAGCACAAGGAAAAGGTTATCAAAGCAGAATTAATGCGATTTTAAGAAGCTATTATGAAGCGCATAAAAATGAACATACGAACCACTTGTAAACCACTTCAAGAGTAAATCCTTTATTACTAAAGTCTTTACTGGGCTTTTAAATTTCTGGGGGCGTGGGGGTATTTTCTGGTTTAGGGATGTCTATGGTTTCTCCAAACATTCCCCTATTCACTGTTCCATCCCATCCAGTTAAGGAATCGACTGTTTCACGTTCCCAAGAACTCGGTCTTCTTACTCCATCAGCTAAAGAGTTAGCAATTTTTTCAAGTAATGTACTGACAAGTGGGGCAAAGTCATCTTTTTCTTTGTCATGCCCTGCTAATAAATCTGCATTTTCTTTATCACCGTCATGAAGTTCTTGATTTAAGCCATAGGCTAAAACTTCCAGATATTCAAAAGTAGCTTGATCTAAATCGAGTGTAATTTTTTTGCTCATTATTTTTACTTTCTGGTTTTTTAAAAAATCTATCGTTCATTATAAAATAATACTCGATTTATTAAATTCGGTTTATTCTCCCTTCGGCAAGAAAAAAATAGTGCTTAATTGCCTGAGGTTTGATGCTTATGTGTTTTATTTGTTTGCAAGCTACAAAGTGTTATAAAAATAAATTACTCTATTCAGTGAGCTTTAAAAGCCTCTTTTTAGTTTAATAAATTCACATTTCAATTTCTAAGTTTTTTTGGATATTGTTAGAACGATGATAGACCTAAAAAATGAAGAAGGTTTGAAGTTATACACTTATCCACAGGCTAAGATCGCTAGTGTTATTAATGTTATTAATAGTGTTATAGTGTTACGGTTTTTTTGAAAATCATATTTAATCATTTAAATCATAAGTTTACCCTGTGTATAACATGAAGTAACACCCCCTGAAATGACGAAGATTAGCCCCTGAAATGACGAAAAACAAGCCCATGAAATGACGAAGATTAGCCCCTGAAATGACGAATAAGTTTGTAAGCTTATATAATAGCCCCTGAAATGACGAATAAGTTCTTGACTTCTACCCCTGAAATGACGAAAATTACCCTTGAAATGACGATTTAATTCCTAAAATAATATATAGTTTTGATATTTTAGGGGCTTTTAAGGGCTTAAAAATGACTAAACCACTTTTACCAATACGGCATCCTGAAAAGGATTTATTTATTTGTGATTTTGGAGAAGTTATTCCTAAAAGCGATATTGCAAGTATGGAACACCCTCTATTTACGCTTTCAACCAAAAAAGATACTGCTATAAGAAATTATGAGCATAATGGTAATACCGTAACAATTGCCCCTAGTGCTTATGGCTTAGCAACAATTCATGATAAAGATATTTTAATTTATTGTATTTCTCAACTCATGGCTGGAATTAACCAAGGGGAGAGTCCAAGCAGAAAAGTACGATTTAAAGCACATGATTTACTTGTAACAACTAATCGTCAAACAAGTGGAGAAGGTTATAAATTATTAAGAAAAGCCTTTGAAAGGCTTTCTGGAACTCGAATACAAACAAATATAAAAACAAATAAACAAGAGATAATTGAAGGTTTCGGAATTATTGATAGTTATAAAATTGTTATTGATGACGCAAAAACAAAACGAATGATTGAGCTTGAAATAACTCTATCAGAATGGCTATATAATTCTGTTATAGGCCAAGAAATACTAAGTATAGATCATGATTATTTTAGGCTTAGAAAGCCTATAGAAAGACGTATTTATGAAATAGCGCGTAAACATTGCGGAAAACAAAAACAATCCCCTATAGGGATTGAAAAGTTACATAAGAAAGTTGGTTCTACAGGTTCAATAAAAAAATTTCGGGAAGCTTTAAATCACATTATCAAGCATGATCATTTACCTGAATATAGTATAAGAATTGAAAGTAAAAATGTGATTTTTAATTATAAAAAATACAAAGAAACTACTGCTATTCAAACAGAACAAGAAAAACGGCCTTTTATCAAACCTGATACTATTGAGAAAGCAAAACGTATTTTAGGTCGTTCTTTTGATGTGTATACCCTTGAGGCTGAGTGGCTGCAATGGTGGGAACAATCTGGGAAGCCTGAATTACAAAGCTCTGATGGGGCTTTTTTTAATTTCTGTAAAGCTAAAATAGAAAAAACAAAAACAGGATAAAATATATATGTATATAACTATATAGTCTATAACTTTAAAGCTATATAGTTATAGGTTTTCGCCATATTTTCCTAATAATAATTCAATTGCTTCCTCTGCAAGCTCTGGGGCTTTCTTACCTTTTGCCTGTTTCTGTGCAAATACCACACGGTCGAAAGCCATTGAATGCAATTCTTGTATATAAAACCCTTTTGTAGCTCTAGGAGGTGCTTTAATTTCTTTTCGCACCAATTGTGGAGCTTCTGGGTTTGAGCGCGCTCCTGTTTTAGCCTGTGTCTCGGCTCGGCTGTCTTCTTCATCCATCCAATCAACATTATCCGACATTTTGATTTTCTCCTTCTTGTTCTAAGCTATCCGCTAAAATAGCCCCTAGTATTTTTAAAAAATCTTTCCTACGCTCTTTTACCTTGTAAGCTTTATTCATTTTTTGATCAAAAATTGTTAAAAGCTGTGCATCTGCACGACTAAAAACACCACTTGAGGGAATTTCTAATGCTCCCTTTTCTACCAGTTTTTGAGCTGTTTTTCTTTCTTCTGCTCTATGGTGCTGTGCATCTGTTACAACAGTTATTATCTCCTTCCCTGCTTTCTCTGCTAACTTCTTAGCATCAACGTAGGTTTTATATTGGGTTCTAGCTGGCTTAACAGGCATTAAGAGAAGCCTTCCTTGTGGCAACTCCCAATCACTGGCTTGGTGATCTATGATAATAATGTTTGCATCAGGCTTATTTTTCGGAATACTAGAAACTACCTCAAAGGGTAAATTACCACCTTCATACATCATGCGAGCTGTACCTTGAGGGTCTTGACAGATTACAAGTGGCTTTAATCCCATTTCAACAGCTGATCCTGCAAGGTTAATTGCGAGCATAGATTTACCCTGCCCCCCTTTAGGATTCCAGATATTCACAACTTTAAAAGTCATTTTTTTAATTCCTTTATAGATATATAAATATAGATTTATAATGTTATAGAAGTATAAAAGATATAGTTATAAAAGTATATAGGTATAAACTATATAGTTATATAGATTGTTATATATATAGTTAGCTATGTTACAATATATCAAGATGATATATTGTAACATACAATCAAATAAAAGCAGGTGAATCGAATGACTATAAAGCCTAACTGGGGTGGTAAACGTAAAGGATCAGGACGAAAGAAAGGAGAGAGTTCAAAAAAAACAGTAGTTATTCGCGTAGATGAATCTTTGTTACCATTTATCAAAATATTAAAAGAACGTCTCAAAGCAGGGCAGGAAATCGAAAGCCTATTAAATGTTACAAATAATCAAGATGTAGCTTTACAAGCCAAGACGAAAGAGCTTGAAAAGTTCAAAGAAGTTAATCTTGATTTAGTGTTACAAAAAGATGCAGAGCATTCCAAGGTTATCGCGCTTCAAACAAAAATAAGAGGCTTACAGTCAAAGAATAATGATCTTAAAGCTCATTCTGAAACTCTGGAACATAAGGAACATGATTGTATGGTTTTAAAAAAAGATGGTAGCCGCTGTACTCGTCCAGCAAAAATAAAAATTAACTGGCATGGGGTGGAAATTAAAGCATGTCTACAACATGGAAAAACTCAACTATAAAAATAAAACGGTATATTTTCGCCGTTTTACCCGTAAGGGGCAGGGCAGGGAAACCCTGCTTTTTGTGGTTCAAAAACAAGGATGTTTTATTGTTTTACATTCGATCACTAATCCATTTATCAATTGCTGTTATAGCTTCATCCATAATTTGATTAAATCGTTCTTGGTCTGGCTTTTCGTTCTGCCATTCAATTTTGCATATTAAAAGTTGGTCAAGTCCTCCGCTGGCTTCATAGTAAAGACTATCTGGTTCTTTATTTTCTAAGGCTTCATCACCGCTAAACCAGTTTGCAACAAAAGCGGGGATTTCATTGTGATTTATGCCCTGCTGCGTAACTGTAAACTTATCCATAGTCCCAATCTTTCTTTATTAATAGGATGGTTGAGGGTTGTTGCCCTCAACCAAATTTTTACATTGGCTCGAATATATCAAGCTGGTGCATGTTGTCAAAGCTTGGTCTTTCTTGCTGCTCAATCTCTGCACTTGCTTCGGGGGCTGGTGCTGGGTTTTCTTGATAATCATGCAGCAATTCGGCAGCTCTTTGGGCGTGGGCTGCTGCTGTAAAGATTGCTCTTTTATCACCTTTTAAAACTTCAAGCCAATGATCAATATAAGCCGCATTTTCTTCGCGCACGTCTGGCGCAAGGCCTAAATCTACACAAAGGTAGGCACTGCCAAGCTCTGCAACTAATTCTTCCATTGCATAACCTTCATCACCCCATTTTTTACGCCCTAAATCACGATCTAAGCGGCTGGGGTGGCGTGTCCAGTGGGTTGCCTCATGGGCTAGGGTTGAATAAAAGCTTTCTGCATCTTTAAAAGCAATAAACGGCGGGGTTTGAATAAAATCACGGGTAATATTGTAATAAGCTCTATTACCGCCTTCTTTTATTTCTGCCCCTGTATTATCAAAGAATTGTTCTATTTCTTCTATGCGCTGCTCTGGGCTTATTTCTGGCTCTTTGGCTAGTTCATAGTATTTATCTGGTAAGCCGTCTATTTGCTCGACATTAAAAACGCTATAGCCTTTCATAAACGGGATGTTTTTTTCTATTTCTTCGCCTGTGCTTTCGTCCTGCTCCGTTTTCTGAAACGTCTTAGCAATAATTGATAGACTGGCTTTCTCTCCTTTTCTCACGCACCCACCTAAATCCTTAGCTTGTTTGAAAGTCATCCATACAGGGGCAGAAAACCCTCTTTCTTCGGCTTCCATCCAAAGATTAAGAATATTGATACCGTTATACGGCTCAAAATCATGTTTTAAGGGTCTGGTAATGCGTCCCGCTGCATGTTCCGCACTCCAAGGCTTAAACCAAGGTCTAACGCCTTCCTCAAGCTTTGAAATTATCTTATCTGTAATTTTCTGGTAAATATCTTGTGCCATTGCTTAAATTCCTTTTCTTTTGTTGTAATCCCTCCGCGAATAATCGCGCAAGGTTTTATTTCCTTAATCAATAAATGCGAATATTTGCGCGGCTTCTTCATGCTGGCTGGCAAAGTCTCTAAGCTGATAAAAATGCTCACTGTGTTTTTCTGCGTCTACCTGCCAAGCAAAGGCATTTTGCACAACTAAATTAATAGCAATGCTTGCAGCTTCCTCGCTCATTGTGCCTTGATAATAGTTGCCTACACATTCCATATTTAAAGCTTCATCCTGCTTTAACTCCATATAAAAACCACCATTTGAAAGCGTATAAAACTCCCAATAACCGCCGTGATATTGCCCGTTGCTGGCTTCGCGCAACTTATCAAAAGCCATATTTTCATAAGCCACACAATTCCATCTACCAATAAAAGTCGTTAAAAATTCAAATCGCTTATTTTCGGGGTATTTTGTTCTTGTAATAACTTCCATTTTTTCAAATCCTTTTAAATTGTTTAAAGTTGCGTATGCAACTCTGCCTCGCTGGCGAAGTGTGGGGGGTAAGAGGGCAGGGGCGATTTTTAAAAGTTTTGATGCGCGAGGAATTCCCGAAAGGGCAGGGGAAAAGTTTTTAAAATCGGGCGTTAGCCTTTACCCTTGCGTGAATGGGGGGCAAAGCCCCTAATATTCTATTAACTGTGGATTATCGATATTTAATGCACTATCCTTTATACCTAGATAGTAACTACCGCTCAGAATGAAGGGACGTTAAATACCATATGGATACAAATGAAAATTTTGATGATTTATCAATAGATCAAATCAGAAATGAAATAATTAAATTTAAAAACGATGTGGTTTCACAACGTTTGGATAACTATTACAGTACTAAATCATATAGTGAAATTCTTGGTGTTAGTCGAAAAGAACTAAGTCACAGCAACTTCATTGCATGGCTACTTGATAACCAAGAAAGTCACAATTTATCATTTTATCCAATAAAGAAATTTCTTGAAATATTAGTTATTTCTAGCAAAGGCAAGCAATCACAAGAACATAAAGAACTCTTTGACTCTATCATTACAGGTGATTTATCTATCAAGAGCCTAAATATTATTACAGAGAGACATATAAAGGGTGTTGGCAGAGTAGATATATATATTGAATTAGATATTTCTTACTCTGGTAAACAACAAAAACTAAGAATAATCGTAGAAAATAAAGTCACAATCAAGGAACACAGTGATCAAACAACGAAATATTATGATTATTATGAAAGTTTGAAAGATGAAACATGGAAAAACATATATGTTTTTCTGACTCCACTATCAGGCATTGATCTAAGTGAGCTTTTAGAACCAGAATGTTCATGCAAAGATTATATCCAAACAAATTATCAAAACTTGGTTGATTATCTTCTTGAGCCAATACTAAATAAGAGTGTATCCAGTAAAACAGAAAACATTATAAAAGAATATTTACAGGCTTTAAGTCAGCCAACTCAAAATGATGAAGACGAAGAACATAGACAAGGATTAATCATGGCAATAGGGAATGAAGAAAGAGAATTATTAACCAAATTTTGGGATAAAAACCAAAAATTAATTTTATCAGCACTTTATGCAATCAGCTCAGACCCAGATCAAGAAAAAGATATAAGGGATAATATAAGTTCGGCTTTGAATAGCATCTCAGGAAATCAAAAAGACAGAAGTTTACTTTCAATTTTCTATAATGATACCTTGCAAGTAGAAAAAATTAAAAAATCAGATATTGGGTATAGCACTGTAAAGCTACTTGAAGAGAAAAATCTTATTGATCAAGAGATGTTTAACATCCTAAGAAATGACAAAAGCTCATCGTTTCAATTACTGAAACTAAAAGAAGAAATGACCGAAACAGAAATAAAGTATAGAAAATATAGGGTAAATACAGAACCAGAGTTTATATTCAATAATAAAGGATACTACGTTGCAAGAAATTGGGGTAAAGGAAATATTCAAAAATTAATAAAAAAAATCACTAACAAAGTTCCATCTCTTCACTATGAAATACATGACTAGCATGACTAGCATGACTAAAAACCTATAAAAATAGATGAATAATGGCAAACGAAAGCAACAACTTTTCGTATTAAAAAATAATTATCAAGAAAGGACATAAAGCTATGAAACGAAGGAGTGCAATAAAAACCATACCGTCCATAGCTATCTTTATTAGTGGTTACACCCCACTTTTTCTCATAATGATAATTAAGGATATAAATAATTTTCTTTGGTTTGAATATGCCCTAACTCAACCAGTTATGGAGGTAAGTATAATTAAACTTCCATATGGAATAGCATTTCATAACCCAAGTGTTGTTATTTTCCTTGTAACTTTGACAGTTCTTAGTTTGATTTTACTTAAATATGTTTTAAAAAATATAGGAAATAACCCATTTCCAATTAAAATAACCGAAGCAAAAAGCCGATCCAGTGAAGTAGTCAATTATACGATTCCTTACATGATTTCTTTTGTGGCATTTGATTTATCTAAATGGCAAGACCTTTTAGCACTTGTTATATTTCTTTCTATTCTTTGCCTACTATCCATCAGAAGCCAAAGTATATTTATAAACCCTATATTGGCTGCAATTGGGTATGGTTTATATGACTGTAAATATTACGAAAACAATAAATTGAAAGAATGTGTGATGCTATCACAGATTGACCTATCTGAAGGGATAGAAACAAACTACAAAAAATTAACTAATTACATGGGCATAATATCTAATAAGGAGAGCTAACCATGGAAGAAAAAATACGACTTCTTCACACACTACAGACTATAGACTTTACCCAGTTGCAATGCAGGTTATGGGTGGTAAAACGAAGAACTACAAAAGGGAAAGCAACCTATAAATGCCTATCAACTGTAATCAGTGGTCTTGAATATGATTTCAAAGAAACAATAAAAGATTTTTTCTCTGGCGGCGGTATTCACTCTCCGATACAAGGATTATCTCAATATGTAGTATTGACTACTGAACTTGATGAAGACAGAGCATTAGTTCATCAAACGAACGAAACTGATTTCATTAATATTATTGATGAGATAAATTCTGGAGCCGATAACGACCCTGTAACTGAAATTAACCAATTTCATAATTCATGGGCATTAATTGTAAATTTTTACAATGAAGATCATAGTTTTTTTGCTTTCAGCAAAATAAAAGGCGGATGGAATTTAAAGCGTAGCGGTACTGTTGGGAATTGGGTTTTTAATGAGGGTAAATTTGAAAAAGTAACGCTAGATAAAACTTTTACTTTTAGAAATGTATTTGATTTTATCGCATATGGAAATGACGTATTTATCCGTAATAAAGCTAATTATGAACTTGGCTTGAATATAAGAGAAGGCTTAGAAGCTAAGCGAGACATACTTATAGATAAATTCTCTGAAAACGGGATTATTACTTCTACTGACGACTTAAAAATTGCTATAGGAACAAACAAGACGCTATTAAGACGACTTGTATCTGTAGAAGAAAATAGATACTTTGAAGATCAAGAGTTCATTGAAGATATGAAAAATATTATTGGTGAACACGGATGGAATATGCCAGAAGATGATGATGGTAAATTTATTATTGATGAAAATAATGTAGACCTTTTCTTAAAGTTAATAAATGATAAGAGATTCATATCTCTAATAAAAAAACAAATGGTTGATGCTGATTCAGTAGAGTTGGTAAGTGAAAGCCAATCTTCTGAAGCAAACTAGAAGACTAAAAAAACCAAAGCACCAATAATAAAGGGACAGATAAAACAGGTATGCAAAATTTATTAAAAGAATTAATCGGTACACTTCAAAATGATAAACGTCTGATTATTGATGGTAGATTAGTAAAGAATAAGGTTGTAGAGCTTGCTCTTGCAATGGATGAAGGGTTAATTGCTTTGCTACTTAGCAACGAATCTATAAAGAAACATTTTTTCAAAGAAATAGGAAAAACGTTAGTTTTTGATAAGGTTGCATTTCAAAGTTTTGTTAGCAACAAGCAATTTTTACCTGATAGCTATACCGCATTTAAAAATAAAATTGGCTTAACTGCTGATAGAGAATATTTAACCGAAAACAAAGAGGTTGTGCTTTCTTGGCCATATAAGGATTGTGTATTAGAGGGCGGACAAACTAAAGAAGATCAAAAACGTAAAGAAATATTTTGGAATGAAACCCTTGCACCTGATGAGATAGACCGCTTGCTTGCTCCCAAAGTACTAAGTAATTTTAAAAAATACGATAAAGATGGCGAGCATAAAGTAGAAAATATCAGCCTTGATGATAATCTGATTATCAAGGGTAATAACCTATTAGCTTTACATTCTTTGAAAAGGAAATATGCGGGTAAGGTGAAGTTGATATATATCGACCCTCCTTACAATACAGGTAATGACAGCTTTAAGTATAACGACAGTTTTAATCATTCAGCTTGGCTTACGTTTATGTGTAACCGCCTTGAAGTGGCAAGGTCTTTATTATCAAAAGAAGGAACTATTTGGATCACCATAGATGACGTTGAAGGACATTATCTAAAAATCTTATGTGATCAGGTTTTTACAAGAGAATGTTACGTTGCATCTATAGCATGGCGTTCAGCAGATTCATCAAATAATGATGCTAAAAAGTTCTCCGTTGATCATAACGAGATACTTGTTTATTCAAAAAATCCAGACTGGAAGACAACAAGATTAGAGCGTACAGAAGAATCTGACGCTCATTATTCCAACCCTGATAAAGACCCTAAAGGAGCTTGGTTTTCAGGTAATATATCATCACCAAATCCTCGTAAAAATCTTCGTTATAACCTCCATTCTCCAAATGGAAAAGAAATTGAACCACCTAAAAACGGATGGCGTTGGAGCAAAGAAAGAATGACTTCAATGATTGAAACAGGTGAAGTAATATTCTCTGATGATGGTACTAGAATAATAAAAAAAACATACTTATCAAACCAAAAAGGGTTAGCTCCTTCGAGTATATGGGATGATTACGAAAAAACAGGGCATAATCGTCAAGCAAAATACGAACTAATAAAATTATTCCCTGAAATTGATACAGCACAACAATTTCGTACACCAAAACCAGAACGCCTGATAAAGCGTATTTTAGAAATTGCAACAGAACCACAAGATATTGTTTTAGATTTCTTTTTAGGTTCAGCCACTACATGTGCTGTAGCTCATAAAATGAAAAGAAAATTCATTGGAATAGAGCAGCTTCATTACATAAAAGATACAGCTATTGAACGCCTGAAAAAAGTTATTTCTGGTGAACAAGGGGGCATTTCAAAAGCAGTGAAATGGAAAAATGGTGGTTCTTTCACCTACTGTGAACTAACACAACATAACGCAAACGTTATAGATAAAATAGAGAAAGCAAACGCTACCAAAGCCTTAAAATTAATCTGGCAGGAAATAGAAAAAACTGATTTTATCAGCTACAAAATAAAGCCAGAAATAATCAATGAAAATATCCATGAATTTGAAGCCTTAACAATCGAGGAACAAAAACAATTCTTGATTGCCGTACTGGATAAAAATCAACTCTATGTGAATTATTCAGACATTGAAGATGAAGATTATCAAATATCGGATGAAGATAAAAAACTGAATAGACAATTTTATGGTGAGGTTTAATCATGACTGATAAACCTTTGCTTCATGAAAAGCTGACTACAGGCGCAGAATTTTTAGGTGGTAGTGATTTTTATCAAAAAAACATCCCTGATTGTATAGCTAGTAACCTGAACCCTAACTTTCAATTACGACCTTATCAATTTGAAGCCTTTGGACGCTTCAAGTATTACATGGAAAGCTATCCTAGTCGCCCAAAGAACACGCCTACACAAGCTTTGTATCATATGGCTACTGGTAGTGGTAAAACTCTTATTATGGCTGGGTTAATACTTTATTTATATAAACAGGGCTACCGTAATTTTCTGTTTTTTGTAAACAGCACCAACATTATCAATAAAACCCGTGATAATTTTCTTAATTCCGCTGCTTCAAAATATCTGTTTAATGAGACAGTGCAGATCAATAACCAGCAAATACGCATTAAAGAAGTCGATAATTTTCAGGCGGCTAATCCTGACGATATAAACATTGTCTTTTCGACTATTCAGGGCTTGCATACACGCTTAAATACACCGCGTGAAAACAGCATTACTTATGATGATTTTGAAAGTGAAAAAATCGTTCTTATCTCCGATGAAGCTCACCATATCAATGCTGAAACAAAAAAATCTAAAGATATAAACCAAGCCGAATTATTTGATTTAACAAGTTGGGAATCTACAGTTAATAAGATTTTCAATGCCAATAATCAAAATATCCTGCTTGAATTTACAGCTACCGCAGACTTAACGAATGAGCAGATTATTGAAAAATACCGCGATAAGATTATTTTTGATTACCCATTAAAATCCTTTAGGCTGGATGGTTACTCAAAAGAAGTAAAGGTTTTACAATCTGACATTAAGCCTTTTGATAGGGCGTTACAAGCCATACTATTAAGCCAGTTTAGACGTAAGATATTTGAAAAATACGGCTGGATGATTAAGCCTGTTATTTTATTCAAGTCTAAAACAATCAAGGATTCTAATGCTTTTCTTGATGAATTTATAGCTAGGATAAAAGACTTGAAAGAAAGCGATCTAGCAAAAATCCAAAGCAACCCTAATTTAGATAGTCACTTAAAAAAGGTGTTTGATTATTCCCAGTCTAATCAAATTACACTAGAAAACCTAGCTTTAGAATTACAAGAGGAATTTGCGGAAAATAAGTGTATCTCTGTTAATTCTAAAGATGAATCCGAACAAAAACAAATAGCCGTCAATACACTAGAAGATAGTGATAATGAATACCGTGGCGTGTTTGCAGTTGATAAACTTAATGAAGGGTGGGACGTTCTAAACCTGTTTGATATTGTACGGCTTTACGATACGCGAGATGCAAAATCTGGAAAGCCTGGCAAGACTACTCTATCAGAAGCGCAATTAATTGGGCGTGGTGCAAGATACTGCCCCTTTAGATTGGAAGAAGACCAGCCGCTTTATCAACGTAAATACGATATTCTAAATGATGAGAAAGAGCATGACTTAAAGCTATGTGAAGAACTCTATTATCATAGTGCTTACAATCCCCGTTATATTCAGGAACTACATACCGCATTAGAAGAGATCGGTATCAAAGCAAAAACTAGCCGCGAATGTAAACTATTTTTAAAACCTAATTTTAAAAACAAACCATTTTATAAAGCGGGGATGATTTTCAAAAATGAACGTGTGAAATATGCCCGTGAAGATGTGTTGGGATTAAATGCTTCGTTTATTGAAACAACACATAAAATCCCCTTACTATCTGGGTATTCACAATCATTAACAGTCTTTGAAGATGAAAAACAGAAGCAAGCCAACAAGAAACAAAAGGATTATTTTATAAAATCATTTGGTTCTAGCGTTATTAAAAAAGCCTTGAGCAAATTTCCTGAATATCAATTTTCAAGTTTAAAACGCTTCTTTCCTCACTTAAAAAGCCTTTCAGAATTTATTAAATCCGATAATTACCTTGGGAAAATAAAAGTAGAAGTTGAGGGTTCTGAGCATATAGTCAATAACCTAACTCAAGATAATAAACTTGATTGCGTTGTGCGTTTACTAGACAAATTAAGCTGCCAATTACAGGCTGAAAAAGTTGATTACAAAGGTACGAAAGAGTTTAAGCCATATATGGTGAAAGATACCTTTACTAATAAAACACTCAATATCGTTAATGATGGCAATAGTGATCAAGAATATGGAATTTCTCAAAGCGAAACGACTAACCAAGATTTATATATGGATTTATCCAGTAAAGATTGGTTTGTATTTAATGAAAACTTTGGAACATCAGAAGAAAAATATCTGGTTAAATATATTGATAAAGCAATAGAACAACTAAAAGAAAAATATTCAGAAGTGTATTTGCTGCGTAATGAACGACATTTCAAACTTTTTAATTTTGATGATGGGCGGGCTTTTGAACCAGATTTTGTATTGTTCTTAATAAAAAATAATACAAGCCCAGCTATACATTACCAAGTGTTTATAGAGCCTAAAGGAAGTCATTTAATTAAACAGGATGAATGGAAACATAATTTTTTAATGCAATTAGAAACAGAGCATAAAATTGAACAACTATGGAAAGATAGGGAGTATATAGTTTGGGGGATGCCTTTTTATAATGAAACTGATACTAAGCCAGAATTTGAAAAAGAATTTAGAAGTTTGACATAACCTCCATGTAATTAAACTAGGCACATTGACAAAATAACTCAACATGTCATAACAGCCCATACCCTTAATACGGAAAATTAATGGAAGCGGTTAGATATGTTGAAACGGACTTTCAACCAAAGAGCAAAACATGACTTTGAGATCAGGGAACCTAACGGATTTTATAGATCAGCCACGGAAGATGAAATCTTAGAAACTGCGCTATCTATTATCAATTCTCGATTTACAAAAGGGACTGCTATTACTGATCCCAAACAAACCCATGAATTTTTAAAGCTAGAACTCGCCCATGAAGAACATGAACTGTTTGCTGTTCTGTGGTTAGATACTCGCCACCGCATTATTGATTTTGAAACACTCTTCAGAGGCACGATAGACGCGGCAAGTGTCTATCCTCGTGAAGTGGTTAAATCAGCTCTTGAGCATAATGCAGCGGCCTGTATATTGTGTCACAATCACCCCTCAGGTGTTGCTAAACCAAGCCAAGCAGACAAACAAATTACAGAAAAAGTAAAAGCCGCCCTTAATCTAGTTGATGTAAGAACACTTGATCATGTACTGGTTGCAGAAGAGACTTATTCTTTTGCTGAACACGGGATACTTTAATTGCATAGCTTTTCACATGGAACGCCGTCTTTATTTCCATCAAGCCGCGTTAGTCCGCATTGCGTAAGATAAAAACGGGCTTCCTCACAATTCACCATTTGCTTGCAATAACGCTTACTACCGCATGTTTTGCTAAATATTTTACTTTGCTCAGAGGATGGTAAGTTTTTACGTTTACCTTTGCGCCACTCCCAAGGCGGTACTATATAAGCTTCGGGCATATTCCACAGCCCAATATTCTGCTCTTTGGCCTTGGCCTCAAGATCAAACAGGTTTTTATCGTGAGAATATTTCCGATAAACCCAAGCCGCCCCTTGTTTAACTAATTCAGCATTAACATCCAGATCACCAACATAAACACGGCCAATAGTTCGCCCGTATCTATCTACATCTTTCACACTGACCCGAATTTGCTTACTAAATACCAATTCACTAAGCTTTTGTTTGGCTTTTTTACCGTAAGGTTGCCTCTTTTCTGGTGTATCAATTTCGGCCAATCTAATTTTGACTTGGCGTTTATCATCAGTAAGCAAAGTTAAAGTGTCACCATCGGCAATTCCAACGACTTTGCCCGTTAATGTTTCCGCCATAACTGGGTAGGAAACAAATAATATTAACAATACTAAAACCGAATTTAGCGTCTTATATGTCATTGATTAGCTCTTCATCTATAAAAACAAAACTTACAAAGTAATCTAGGCTATTATTTTAGTAATCACAAAGCCTAATAGAACATGACTTCATTTATCAATCATGATCGATGCTATGGCCTTGGCTCTGATCCTGCGCTTGTGATTGGCTTTCCTGCTTTTGTTCTGCTCGCTGCGGGTTTTCTGACTTATAGCGTTGCAATGTTTCCCTATGAGCCTTACTTAAGCCATCTTCAAAAGATGATCTTAAATCATTTTCATTATCTTCCTTCATCGTTTCAATGGTTTTTTTCAGCTCTTCTGGGCTACGAAGTTCACCTATATCATTAAATTTCTGCTCTATTGGCCTAGCCGATTCTTGATCCATTTTAACGACTTGCTCTTCTACAGATTTTTCAAAGGCGACCAGCTCCCATTCTCTACGGCTATCGAATATCTTGGTTTTTTTAGCATTAAACCAACTATCTGAGGAAACATCGTTCTCGTCAATTTTTTTATTCATATTGTCATTAGATGGGTTAAGTTTTTCTGATTGCTCTATAGCTTCTTCTGACTCAATTTCAACACTAGGAGGCTCAACATTAAAACCATGTTTTTTGAGTTCCCTAAGCTGTATTTCTGGAGAGCGATTTTCATTAAATGCATTAATGTCATCTTCAAAGCGACCTAGCCTTTCTTGCAAAGTTTTCTCTTGAGCGTCCAACATATCTTCAGCAATTGTCTTTTTCCCTGTTAGACGAGCTAAAAATCCGCTATTTTGCTGTAAATTCTGCGCTGCTTGATCTCGTTTTTTGGTCAGGTCATCTATATCCCATCTTTGACGACTCTCTGCTGTTTTTTTATCTATCTGCCTTTGATACTGCCTCTGTCTTTCACGGTTATCAAAAGCTTTCTTTTCTTTTTCATAGGCCGCTTGTTTAGCCAGCAATTCTGCTTGCTTTTGTTTTCTTAAATCCTGAGCGGCTAAACGTTGTTCTTTTTCCTGTTGTTTAGCTTTGGTTTCTGCCGCTTTATCGGCGGCATCTGCTAAAGATTTTTGTTGCTGTAATTCCTGTGCATCACGATCATAAAGTTTTAGTTTTTCTGTAATATCACCTTTAATTTCTTTGGCGAGTGCATCAGCGTCTTTTA
>WTAG01000470.1 GCA_013139755.1 Methylomarinum sp.
TAATTCACCATCACTATTAAATAATTTAGGAAAACAGCATGATTAAAAAACAAATATTTTATTTATTAATTTTAATGATAACTCTATCAACAGGTTGTAGTCGCTATTATTATTCAAATGAACCTGATGATGAAAATTTGGTTGAAGTTAGTTTTAAAGAGGTTGATAACTTACTAATAAACTTAAAACAGCCGCTACCAACAGGGAGTTTAGTCGTCATTAATTCCTTAGTAAACGTAGATGATTTGAGTCAAACATTCTCATTTGGCCGCATTATTTCAGATCAAATTTCATCTGCATTTCATCGCGCTGGATACAGAGTGATGGGGATGGAGCTGCCAACAGAGATCTTTGCCAAAGGCGATGCAGGCATTCTGCATCTTTCAGCCAAAACAAAAGAGGCCTTGAATAATATAGCTGCAAAGTCCTTAGTTATTGGCAGTTTTGCTCCGGGTAAGCGTAATGTTTATATTTCTTTAAGAATTGTGGATATTGCTAGTCAAAATATTATTGCAACGACTGATTTTTCGGTGCCCATGGGACCAGATGCTAAAATATTGTTAACGCCAAAAAAAATTGATATCGAACAGAAACCAGAAACATCTATTAACTAATCGTTTCCAAATTTTAAAGCACCGAAACTCGCTATTTATACGCAAATAATGGAGCCTAACATTTCAACATTAGAGACCTAAACATACTTCGCACTATCACAGATGCAGCTTCCTATCTGTTGATTCCGCATCCGTGACCGCGCGAAGTATAAAAGAAATCATATCTATTCAGCGTATTTAGAGATAAGAATACAGGTTATTGGTGTATAAAGACGCGTGACTGCAACGCCCTGTTGTAGAAGCCTTATAGATTAATAACCTGAACTCCTTGTGTGAATTACCTTGATTCCAGTCTATTGTGTGTGATTTTCCACTGTAGCTGGAATACTATTACCCCGTGCCTGCATTGCTAATGCTTGTGGATATTTTTTATAGTGTTGACGTACTGCACTGGCTAAAGCCAATTTAACATTCTCATCAATCAAACAAGGCGACTCATCAGGTAACGCCTTTAAAATAGCTACTAATAACAGATCTTGCGGTGAGCTTAGTTTTTTTTGCCAACTGGCTAGCAAGGTTTTATCTATCTGTGCTGGTAATGACCCCATAATACCCTGATCATTTTGATCGTGTACTAACAAGCCTGAGGTTGTACCTCTATCCAGCGTCAATACCTGAAACAAGTACAGTGTATGGTAAGCCTTTTGTTTATCATAATCATCGATCGAAGGATTAGGATTGTTTGCAATGGCTTGTTTAAATAATTCGACATAGCAATCAATCACCGACCGGCCTAATGTTTTTGCCAGATTAATATCCGCCTGCTCATCACCGCTGCTATATTGTTCCAGATAAAAATGCGACACACCTCGATGCCTTTCCAGGGCTGGGATATAAAAATACCTATCACCCTGTGCTTTTGCTAACGGATATTGTTTATCAGCCAGATTTTTTAAAGTCTCTAAAAATAGAGCAGTTGCTTGCTGATTTTCTATTGCAGGATTCAAATCTGCCATCATTCGCCAATAACCCTTGCCATCCTTCATTTCTGTCCAGCTTATATGCATATGGACCGAGGGGGCATAAGGGTTTTGAGGATGAATGATCGTTGATAGTGCCGTGGCAGAGGCAAGTTTTTTACTTACGTCATCATCATATTGAACTTGTGACACATTAACTGATGCTCGATTAAACAACTGCTGATCTGCTGCCACATATCGAACACCGCCACCATGCACACCCTCATATCTAAACCATTCTATAGCAGCAAATGATTGCTTATCTTGTTGCCTTGTATCAATTTCATTTAATTGCTTAACAAAATAATGCTGAAGCTCTTCAACCAGGTTACTGGCTACTTCTGCTTTTATTGATTGAGCTTTAGTTCTGTTCATAATATGTATTATTCTTTTTATAAAAAAAGGGCAAAGCTCTCACTTTACCCTTCTCATCATTCAACTCATTACAAGTTAACGGTTAAACTTTTGGCATTGCTCTTAATTTTTCGACAACTTTATCGCCAAACTCATCAGTACCAATCATCTTAACGCCTGAACCCGGCTTAGAAAGATCAGCGGTTGAATAGCCATCACCAAAAACGCCCTGCATGGCTGCCCATACGTTTTTAGCCTCATCTTCCATACCAAAACTATTTTCCAACATCATAGCGACTGAGCCAATCATAGAATAAGGATTCGCCATGTTTTTTCCTGCAATATCAGGTGCCGAGCCATGAGATGGTTCATAGTATGCTTTATCATCACCCAGACAAGCCGAAGGCATAAGGCCTAAAGAACCTAAAATACCACCCCCCTGGTCACTCAAAATATCGCCAAACATGTTTTCCATCACCATCACGTCAAACTGCGTTGGTTTTAAACATAACAATGTGGCCGCAGCATCAACCAAAAGATTAATCACTTCAACATCCGGATAATCAACTGCGACTTCTTCTAAAATTTCGTTCCACAATACGCTGGATTTCAGAACATTACTTTTATGGATATTATGTAAAACTTTCTTTCTCTTACTGGCTAATTTAAAAGCCTGGATTAAAATTTGACGAATTTGACCTTCATCATATTCCAGCGTTTCTTTAACATAACGCTGTCCTTTGTCATTGATCCCTGTTTCCTTTTCACCAAAATAAAGCCCGCCAACTAGCTCACGAACCATAATCAGGTCTATGCCTTCACCAATAATTTCTGGCTTTAAAGGCGAGAAATGCGCCAATGCTTTAGGTAAAGAGACCGGACGAAAATTTGCATAAGTATTGTAACGGCGACGCATAGGCAATAATGCACCACGCTCTGGTTGCTTATCAACAGGAATGTTTTTTGATTCTTCATGACTCAAGCCAATCGGCCCTTTAAGAATCGCATCAGCGCCATCACAAATCGCTTTTGTTTCTTCAGGAAATGCATCACCTGTTGCAAAATAAGCACATGCACCAAATAACGCAGGTAGCAATTCAAATGTCACATCGTTACGTTCTTCAACCAGTTTTAGAACTTTAAGTGCTTCCTTTGTGATTTCTGGGCCGATTCCATCACCCGCCAACACTGCGATTTTATAATTCTTCATTGTTTACCTTATTTACCTTTTTTGTATGTTTAAAACAGCGTATTTTTATCGTAGCCTTGATGCAGTAAAGCGGAATCAAGGAATCATAGATAAACCTTGATTTCATTTCATTACATCAAGGCTACATAATGCGATATATTTTACCTTATATTGAAGCTATCTACCTATAGCCGTAATAATTTCAAGAGTTCATCGGTTTTGGCTTGCATTAAAGCGACATCTGCGCGTGATTCCACATTAAGCCTAACCACTGGCTCGGTATTTGATGTGCGTAAATTAAATCGCCAGTCATCAAACTCAACACCAATGCCATCGGTCATATCAATATTTTTAGCATCGGTTTTATAAGCATTAAGAACTCGCTCTATTGCTGCTTTAGGATCTGCTAGTTTGCTATTAATTTCACCCGAAGAAGGGAATTTAGCAATGCGCTCAGCCACCATTGATGATAATGGTTTATTTCTCACACAAAGCAGTTCTGCAACCAATAACCAAGGAATCATGCCACTATCACAGTAAAAAAAGTCTCTAAAGTAATGATGGGCACTCATTTCGCCACCATAGATAGCATCTTCTTTGCGCATGCGCTCTTTAATAAAAGCATGGCCTGTTTTTGACATGATGGCATCTCCCCCCGCTTGCTTGACTATTTCTTGGGTATTCCATGTTAAGCGAGGGTCATAAATCACCTTGGCTCCCGCTTGTTTTTTTAAAAAAGCATCCGCCAACAAGCCTACGATATAGTAGCCTTCTATAAATTGACCTTGCTCATCAAACAAAAAACAGCGATCAAAATCACCGTCCCATGCAATACCCATATCCGCGCCATGTGCTTTAACGGCATCACTGGTATCAGCTCTATTTTCAGGCAATAACGGATTAGGAATACCATTAGGAAAAGCCGCATCAGGCTGGTGATGTACTTTTATAAACTCGACAGGTATTGATAACGCCTTAAACTGTTGCTCCAGCGCATCTATCACATGCCCGGCCTAACCATTGCCTGAGTTGACAACCAGTTTAAGTGGCGTAATATTTTCAGCATTGATATATCCTAACAAATGATCAACGTATGCAGCCAAAATAGACACTTTGCTATAGCTGCCTTTTTTAGCCTTAGCAGCGTCTGTTAACCATGGCTGCTGCTCTGCCATTAGCTGTATATCACCTAATCCGGTATCGCCTGAAACAGGTTTACTTTGCTCTCTGACCAATTTCATACCGTTGTAATTAATGGGGTTATGAGATGCTGTTACCTCAACGCCACCATCCACGTTCAAATAACTAGTTGCAAAATAAATTTCTTCTGTTCCAACCATACCTATGTCGATAACATTGCAGCCTTCTGCTTGCAAACCTTCCGCTAATGCCATTTTTAAATCTGCGCTGGTTGCTCTTGCATCACCACCAACAACAACAGATTTTAAACTGAGTGTCCTTGCAAATGCGCGCCCTACCCTATAAGCAACACCATTATCCAGCTCAACATCAAGCTCACCTCTAATATCATAAGCTTTAAAACAAGTTAATTTATTCCCCATCATTCCCTCACAAATATTGCAACAAACGCTTAAATTTCAATTACTAACTCCATCAAATTAATTAACAACCTAAATCACAGTGCTTTATAATTCATAAAAACTTGTTTTTTAGAAAAGCCTAGATGGAATAAAACAAGATATAATAGCCGTTTTAAACAAAGAGGATTAGAAAATGACAGATAACTGGATAGCTCCTTCCATCCTTTCCGCAGATTTCGCTAAGCTAGGTGAAGAAGTTGATAATGTTTTAGCTTCTGGTGCTGACGTTGTTCATTTTGATGTTATGGACAACCACTTTGTGCCAAACTTGACTATTGGTCCTTTGGTTTGTGATGCACTAAGAAAACATGGTGTAACCGCTCCAATCGATGTACATTTAATGGTTGATCCTGTAGATAGAATCATCCCTGATTTTGCTAAAGCAGGTGCTAGCATGATCACTTTTCATCCTGAAGCCTCGACTCATATTGATCGTTCTTTACAGATGATTCGTGATGCAGGTTGTAAGTCTGGCTTAGTATTTAATCCAGCAACACCATTAAGCTACTTAGATTACGTTATGGACAAAGTAGACATTATCTTATTAATGTCTGTTAACCCTGGTTTTGGTGGACAATCTTTTATCCCTGCAACATTGGATAAACTACGCCAAGCTAGAAAGCTGATTGATGATAGCGGTTATGATATCCGTTTAGAAATTGACGGCGGTGTTAAAGTTGACAATATCCGTGAGATTAAAGCTGCGGGTGCTGATATGTTTGTTGCAGGTTCTGCAATTTTCAGCCAACCTGACTACAAAAAAGTCATTGATGAAATGCGTGCTGAATTAGCGAAAGCATAAGCGTCATTGCTTAAAAAAGGGGCGTATAGATTTAATCTATACACCCCTTTTTTTACATTAGAAATAAGAGTTCAGTGTAGGCTGGGTTAAGGTACGAAACCCAGCATTAAACATGATTCAAATCATTGATTCTGGGTTTCGTTTCCTCAACCCAGCCTACAACGCTACAATATCCTTTTAAGCCTGACTACTTAAATAATCCTCATAAGTCCCTCTAAAATCAACAATCCCTGTGGGTGTTAACTCTATAACACGGGTTGCTAAAGAAGAAACGAATTCTCTATCGTGACTGACAAAAATCAAAGTACCCGGATAATTTTCTAAAGCCAAATTTAATGATTCAATAGATTCCATATCCAAATGGTTGGTTGGCTCATCCATCAACATAATATTGGCACGTTGTAACATCAACTTCCCAAAGATCATCCGGCCTTTTTCACCACCCGAAAGCACACTGACTTTTTTATCAATATCATTTTGAGAGAATAATAACCGACCCAGTGTTCCACGAATAACCTGATCATCATCACTGGGTTTACCCCATTGCTCCATCCATTCAAACAACTGCATATCTTCTGCAAATTCAGGTGCGTGATCCTGTGCACAATAAGATATATCTGAATTCTCAGACCATTTCACCTTACCCGCTGTTGGCTCCAGATCACCTACCAAACATTTCAATAAAGTCGTCTTACCTATCCCATTAGGTCCAATAATAGCAACTCGTTCACCCACTTCTACCATTAAATCAAAGCCACTAAACAGCTCCTCATCAAAACTTTTACTCAAGCCTTCAACCTCAAGCGCTAAACGATGTAGTTTTTTATCTTGATCAAAACGGATAAAAGGATTTTGACGGCTAGACGGCTTAATTTCGTCCAAATTAATTTTGTCTAATCGTTTTGCACGTGATGTAGCCTGTTTTGACTTTGAAGCATTAGCAGAAAATCGACTGACAAACGCTTTAAGCTCAGAAATCTGTGCTTTCTTTTTAGCATTTTCTGACTGCATGGTTTCAATAACCTGGGTAGCAGCTGTCATGTATTCATCATAAGACCCAGGGTAAACACGTATTTCACCGTAATCCAAATCCGCCATGTGACTACAGACACTGTTAAGGAAATGCCGATCATGCGAGATGATAACCATAGTACAGTTACGCTCATTCAACACACCCTCTAACCAGCGAATAGCATTGATATCCAAGTTATTTGTTGGCTCATCCAACAACATAATATCTGGCTCAGAAAACAATGCCTGCGCCAATAACACACGTAATTTCCAACCCGGTGCAACTTCACTCATCAGCCCATAATGTTGCTCAACGGGAATACCCACCCCTGCTAACAACTCACCTGCACGAGCCTCTGCTGAATAACCATCCATTTCAGCAAATTCAGATTCAAGATCACCGGCACGCATACCATCTGCTTCAGTCATTTCTGCTTTAGCATAAATAGCATCACGCTCAGACTTAACAGTCCATAACTCTTCATGCCCCATAATAACGGTATCAATCACCCCATAGGCTTCATAAGCAAACTGATCCTGCTTTAATTTACCGATACGCTCATGCGGATCTTTTGAGACATTACCTGCAGAGGGCTCCAAATCCCCCCCCAAAATTTTCATAAAGGTTGATTTTCCGCATCCGTTGGCACCAATGAGTCCATATCGGTTACCATCAGTAAACTTAACAGAAACGTCTTCAAATAGTGGCTTAGCGCCAAATTGCATGGTGATATTTGCAGTTGCGAGCATTATTTTTTTCCAGGTAGAAGTACACCAATAATCACATCAAGATAAAGTAAATTTAAATGTGTTGCTGGCTCGGAGACTCTCCGAAAATAGAAACCGTCGCGAGGGAAAACCCTTTTGAGTCAGTTTTTTCGTTCATTTGAGGCGAATAGTTGTACTATTAAACGAAAATTAAGGGGAAAAATAACCAAAAGGACTTTTCCGTAGCTGGTTCTCTATTCTCGGACAGCCTCCTGAATATATTAAAGTTTTAAAGGGGGCGTATTCTACGCGCTTTATATAACTAAAGTTAAGTAAATCAAAAAAATATCTCGCCTGGACAAGAGCTTTTATCAAATTTTCCCCTCATTATTTGTTAAAAATATGCTTATAATGTATTCACGCTTATACAATCTTAATTATAAAGGTGAAACAATTGAAAAAATCTATTCTAATGCCAGCGTTAGCTTCAGTATTATTTTTAATTTCTAGCAATAGCATAGCCGCTGGCGGCCATGATGGTCATGGCGGTGGTGGTAACAAAGGTGGTAGCTTTTGTAAAAAAGCACTTATAGAGCACATAAAGCCAGCCCATTTAGCAACTGTATCACCACAATCAGAATTCTCTTTTTGGGTAAAAGAGATTAAAGATGCTGATCAGGTTGAAGTGACAGTAAAAAAAATTCCTGTTGAAATGATCGCTGAGCAAAGAATTGGTTTTATCTCATTTAAAGGTAAATTACCGGCTTCATTAGTTGGTACAGCAGCAAGAATTCAAGTAAAAGCTCAAACTAAAAAATGTCCAGCTCAAAAAGGCTGGTTGCTAAAAATTACTGACTAAAGTCCATATAAAATATATTTTTATACGGCCATATCTTAGCTATAGAGTGCATCGAAATACTTGGTGCACTCAATTATTTACACACAACCTCCAGTTCAGATAGAAACTTTTTATCGCACTCCTTCCCACTCAGCTCTAATCCGCCTTAGTACCAGCTCCCCCCCCACCTTACTTTTAATACTACGAAATAGCTCCTTCGAAGCATAAATAATCAACTCAACTGATAAATTCCCCCAATTGCCATGAAGAACATGTAAAATTGACAGATTTAGTTTTTCTTAGTAGGTATAAAGTGAGTTTTAGAGGTACAACAATACTTTCAGTTCGCCGCGGCGACAAAGTGGTAATAGGTGGTGACGGTCAGGTTTCTTTAGGCAACACAGTCATGAAAGGTAATGCGCGTAAAGTACGTCGCTTATATCATGGCAAAGTTATTGCTGGATTTGCAGGCGCCACAGCCGATGCATTCACTCTGTTTGAACATTTTGAAGGTAAATTAGAAAAACACCGTGGCAACCTAACCCGTGCAGCTGTTGAAATGGCAAAAGACTGGCGTACAGACCGTGCTTTACGCAAGCTAGAAGCGCTTTTGACTATTGCTGATTCAAAAACATCTTTAATTCTATCGGGTACAGGTGACGTTATAGAGCCCGAATATGATTTAATGGCGATTGGTTCAGGTGGCGCATTTGCACAATCAGCTGCATTAGCATTATTGGAAAACACAGATTTAAGTGCCAAGGAAATTGTAGAAAAATCCCTGCATATTGCTGCTGACATCTGTATTTATACCAACCACAACCTCCGCATAGAAGAATTAGACGCTGAACCCAGCAGTGACAAAGAGTAAATAGAAATGAGCCAAATGACACCGAAAGAAATCGTAAGTGAACTGGATAAACATATTATTGGTCAAGCCAGCGCCAAACGCTCTGTTGCTATTGCCTTGCGTAATCGCTGGCGTAGAATGCGTGTTGCAGAAGAATTACGCGAAGAAATAACACCAAAAAACATCTTAATGATTGGCCCTACCGGCGTCGGCAAAACAGAAATTGCTCGACGTTTAGCGCGTTTAGCCAATGCGCCATTTATTAAGATAGAAGCGACAAAATTTACTGAAGTAGGTTATGTTGGCCGCGATGTTGAATCCATTATTCGTGATTTAGTGGATACTGCGGTCACAATGAATCGCATGACCGAAATGGAAAAAGTAGAAAATCGTGCTGCTGATGCGGCCGAAGAAAAAGTTTTAGACATTCTATTACCTGCGGCTGAAGGCGGTATGATTTCAGACACTGAAGCATCTACACGACAAAAAATGCGTAAAAAATTACGCGAAGGTGACTTTAATGACAAGGAAATTGAAATTGATATCACAGCTCCGTCTGTAGGCGTTGAAATCATGGCACCTCCGTGCATGGAAGACATGACCAACCAACTGCAAGGGATGTTTCAAAACCTGAATAGTGGCAAGACCAAAACGCGCAAAATGAAAATTTCAGAAGCGCTAAAGGCACTACAGGAAGAAGAAGCCTCTAAACTGGTTAACGAAGATGAAATTAAACTGTCTGCGGTTGAATCAGTCGAGCAAAATGGTATCGTTTTTCTGGATGAAATAGATAAAGTCTGTAAACGCTCTGAATTAGGCGGTGGTGGCGGTGAAGTGTCTCGTGAAGGCGTGCAACGTGACTTATTGCCTTTAGTTGAAGGCAGCACAGTAAGCACTAAATATGGCATGATCAAAACCGATCATATTTTATTTATCGCATCTGGTGCGTTTCATTTAACCAAACCTTCAGACTTAATTCCTGAGCTACAAGGTCGCTTCCCTATCCGGGTTGAACTTAACGCGCTTTCAACAGATGATTTTGTACGCATTTTAACTGAACCTGATGCGTCATTAACTGAGCAGTATCAAGCTTTACTTAAAACCGAAGGTGTTGATCTCACGTTTACTGACGATGGCATTCAACGCATTGCTGAATTAGGCTGGCAAGTTAATGAAACCACTGAAAATATTGGTGCTAGAAGATTGCATACTATTTTAGAACGCTTACTAGAAGACATATCTTTTAGTGCGCCAGACATGGTCGATAAATCAATCACCATTGATGCCGCTTATGTTGATGATCATCTCACTGAGTTTGCGGAAGACGAAGACCTAAGTCGCTACATTTTATAATGAGATTAACGGTAGAGCTTACAAACCATACACCCACGGATATCAATCTGCATCAGCTTTCACGTATTCTTGAAGTGAGCTTTGATAATGGCGAGACATTTAAGTTACCTTGTGAATATTTGCGTGTCTATACCCCTTCTGCTGAAGCATTAGGTCATGCACCCGGACAAGAAATTCTGCAAATAGGCAAAGAAAACGTCAATATATCGGAAATAAAACCGATGGGAAATTACGGTATTGAACCCACTTTTACAGATGGCCATAATAGTGGCATTTATTCATGGGACATGCTTTATAAGCTAGGCTCTGAATATCAAACCCTTTGGGCAAATTATCTCGAAGAATTACAAAAGTCTGGGCATATACGTAAAGAACCATTAACCAATTAAGGGAATATAAGCTATTTTAAAATAGCATTAACACCCGATGTAAATCGGGTTTGCGATAGCGTTAACCCGATAACAAACCAAGTAATCTTATGACAAACGAAAACACAACCCATTTTGGCTTTAAACAAGTAGCAACTGATGACAAAGTCAGTATGGTGCGCGGCGTATTTGACTCTGTAGCCAGTAACTATGACATCATGAATGACCTAATGTCTTTAGGTATTCATCGTATTTGGAAGCGTGTTGCTATCCAATTAGCTAATGTTAGAAATGGGGATCAGATTTTAGATTTAGCCGGTGGTACAGGTGATTTAACAACGCTTTTTGAAAAACGTGTTGGTAAAGAAGGTTCTATTGTTTTAGCGGATATTAACTCCGAAATGTTACGCACAGGCCGCGACCGCCTAATCGACAGAGGCTTAGTCGGCAACATTCGTTACGCACAAGTTAATGCAGAATGCTTACCTTTTGCAGATAATACCTTTGATTGTGTTTGTATCGCTTTTGGGCTAAGAAATGTAACCGATAAAGATGCCGCTTTACGCTCTATGCTTAGAGTCCTTAAACCAGGTGGACGCGTAATCGTATTAGAATTTTCTCACCCTATCGATAAAGTGACTGAAAAAGTTTACGACTTTTACTCATTTAAGCTATTACCTAAAATAGGGAAATTTGTGGCAAAAGATGAAGACAGCTATCGCTACCTTGCAGAATCAATCCGTATGCACCCTAAGCAAGACAAATTAAAAGAAATGATGGAAGATGCAGGGCTAGAACGCTGTGAATATTTCAACATGAGCCAAGGGATTGTTGCTGTACATAGAGGTTATAAACTATAACGGGGAATCATAGCTTACCAGTAGCTCATATTACACTTAATCTGATCGGTGTTTTGTAGAGCGGACTTCAGTCCGCTCTTACCCCAGCCATTCAATCTTAATAAAGTCCTGGAGAGCCACCCTTGGCACAAAATATCGGCCAAATACTCGTGGAAAACTAAATGATAATTAAACCCCTCATCATAACGGCACTAGAAACTGCCTTAAACCAATACCTGTCTTTGGATGAAGATGTCAGTCTATTTTTAACGCCTTTAGCAGGGAAAGTCATTGCCGTAAATATTCTACCGTTTAACGAAACCGTTTACCTTTGCCCCACCAAAGATAAAATTCAATTATTAGAAAGCTATACAGCCGAAGCTGATGCAACCCTCAGTGGTACTTTATCCGCACTGGGTTTAATGGGCTTAAGTTCAACACCTATGCACTCAATTTTTAGCGGTGAAGTTAAAATTGAAGGCGACACCCAAATTGCGCATAAATTTCAGCAGGTTTTTGACAAACTCGACATAGATTTAGAAGAAAAACTATCTCAGTTTACGGGTGATATTGTTGCCCATAAGATTGGCAACTTATTTCGTAGTGGCCAAAACTGGTCACAAGAAACACTGGATACTTTTAAACTCAACACAAAAGAGTTTTTACAAGAAGAAACACGTGATCTTCCTGCCGGCCCTGAAGCCGATATCTTTTATCAACAAGTTGATAAGATACGCGCCGATTTTGACCGTTTAGACGCTCGTATTAAGCAATTAAAAACACAATAAGGAAATACCGTGGTTCATCCAAAAATATTAATGCGCTTAATCCATATCAACTGGGTCATGATGTATCATGGTTTAGATGAAATTGTTTTAAAAACGCACTTGTTTCGTCCAATTCGTTTTCTAGCAGTATTTTCACCTAATTATTGGATTAGAAAACCCTCAGAACCCCGCGGCGTTAGAATTCGTAAAACCTTAGAAGACTTAGGTCCTATTTATATAAAATTCGGCCAGGCCTTATCTACCCGTAAAGACATATTGCCAGATGACATTGCAGATGAACTGGTTAAATTACAAGATAAGGTTCCTCCTTTTCCTAATGAACAAGCACTGCAAGTTATTGAAGAGCAATTAGGGATGCCTGTTACCGAAGCTTTTGCCGAATTTGACCGCGAACCACTAGCATCAGCATCAGTCGCTCAAGTACATACTGCGACCTTACATAGCGGTGAGAAAGTAGTTGTTAAAGTATTAAGACCCCATATTGAAAAAAGAATTAAATCTGATATAGGCTTACTTTATGAATTAGCTCGCTTAGCCGAAAAATTTTGGAATGATGCCAAACGCTTACGTGCCTTAGAAGTAGTTGCAGAATTTGAAAAGACTCTATTAGATGAATTAGACTTAGTGAGAGAAGCTGCAAATGCCACTAAATTACGCGATAATTTTAAAGATTCAGATTCACTCTACGTGCCTGAAATTCATTGGCAGTTTACCCGCAAAAAAGTGCTGGTCATGGAAAGAATTTATGGCATTCCAGTAGGGGAAATCGATCAATTAAAAGAACAAGGTGCCAACTTTAAATTACTGGCTGAGCGTGGGGTAGAAACCTTCTTTACTCAGGTTTTCCGTGATAATTTCTTTCATGCCGACATTCACCCCGGCAACGTATTTGTTGAACTACCTGACAAATATATTGCTGTTGATTTTGGTATTGTAGGCACTTTAACCCTATCAGACCAACGCTACTTGGCTGAGAACTTCCTTGCCTTTTTTAATCGTGATTATCGCCGTGTCGCAGATATGCATATCGAATCTGGCTGGGTACCTTCTGATACCCGAGTAGAAGACTTTGAATCTGCTATTCGTAGTGTTTGTGAACCTATCTTTGACAAACCCCTAAAAGACATCTCTTTTGGCTTGTTATTATTGCGTTTATTTCAAACCGCCAGACGCTTTGATATGGTGGTACAACCGCAATTAGTATTATTACAGAAGACTCTGTTAAACATTGAAGGCTTAGGTCGCCAGTTATACCCAGAATTGGATTTATGGCAAACAGCAAAGCCCTTTCTTGAAGACTGGTTTCATGAACGCATTGGACCTAAAGCAAAATTCAAGGAAATGGTAAAACAGTTCCCTGAAATCGTAGAACATTTCCCTGAGATGCCAACCCTTGTCTTTCAAGCCTTAGACAGTGCTAGCCAAACCAAACAACAAATCAACAACCAAACCAAAGAAATTGCGCAGTTACGACAGCAAATGGAAAAAAACCATGACAGCACAGTATGGGCCATTATGGCTGGTGCAGTAATGGTAAGTATCGCAGTGTTATTTCAATAAAAAAGCCATCAATTGTAGAGTTGTCTTTAGTCAGCAAATTATAGCGGACTGAAGTCCGCTCTACTTCCGCACTCAATCAATTGCCTTTAACTCCGAATCATCAATTTCATCGCCTGATTCTTCAAATGCGTCACCCCAACTAGGCTCATCTATTTCATCAGCAACTTCTAACAAGCCACTACCCTCATCATCAATAGTCAGTTCCTCTACCCCATAAACTTTTGTAACATCCGTATCAATCTTTGCAGTCGGTATAAAATATAAATACTGATCCAGCAATTCACATAGGTTTGCATAAAAATCAGCTATTGGTGCTTGTTCCAGCTGCTGCTTCATAAACTGTTCTAAAAACTGCTTCTCAGCTTCCAACATATACTCACCAGATTCCCCAGCTTCTTTTTCTGGTAAGGCGTGACTATCCATTAAAAACTGAATTAACTGCGACTTTCGCTCACTTTCTACTTCTTTTATATTACTCAACAACTGCTCAAAACTAGCGGTTTGTAATTTTTTATTTTTCCATCTAAAAAAAATCATCACTACCACTACGCCCAGCAAGACAATCCCAATCTCAATAAGAAGAATCATAAAAGTCATATTCATAATATCCCTACATCCTACTTTTTAAGTGTCGATTTAACGCGTTGCTCAGCATTCCTAAAAATTTTAAACATATTTTTCTTACTATCTTCCAATTCCATTTCTGTTTGAGTTCCACTAAATACACGGGTATATTCAGCTGAAATTTCATCCATAGTTGCCATAGCCTCCGTTAACTGCTCTCCTAGTCGCTCATTTGCAATGGTCAGCAATTTAACCTCGCCTTCATCTTCTTTAGGTTTTTCTTTCTCCTCAGGTACTGCTGAAGCATTATTAGCCGATGAATATGCCAGCATTTTTAAATAAACCGCTGAAAAATGCTCTATATGCTGATCCAAATCATCAAGCAAGCTTGTATCTCTATTTAAAAAAACATGAAGAATTTGTTTATATAACTGCTGCTCACTCTGATTAACCTCTCCCAGCAATTCTTTTAATACATCGGGCTCAACTGCACAATACTGGGAAATCATCTTACCCAATTTCTTAGATTTAATTTTTTCACCATCTTCTAACTTATCAATTAGATTATAAATTGCCGCATGTTCACCTGATTTTTTCTTTTTAGACAGTAATGAAGAAATAATAACTAGCAAAAGCAAGCCAATAAAACACTCTATTACTAAAATACCCCATACAGAATTTAGTTCTATCATTAGCCTAATCTACCCAATAATTGCTCTTGTTCTTCTATACCTTTCTTTTTAAGAAATTTAAACAGAAAAAACCCTGCAACAATAAAAACAATATTAACACCGCCAACTATTGCTAGTACTATCCCCCAACTGACGGGCTCTTCCTCCTCAACAGGCAATCCTTTCTCTTCATTCTCAGGCGCTGCAACTTTTGATTCAACTACTTGCTCAACTTCTTCAACAGGTATATTTACAAGCCCTTCAACTTTAGGAAACAGACCATCCTCAATCACAAAAGGCTTTATATCGGGTGAAACAGAATCGCCTTTAAGCGTTTTAGCCATAACAGAGAAGTTAATCACTTTGCTTGCACCTAATTCAGGTGCAGCAACCACAAGCCCCCAGCCATCAGCTGTTTTTTCCATCACTTGGTTTTCATCTACTTTACCTATCTGACTAATAATCACCTGTACTGCCATCATTTCAGTATTAATAATCTTTTCGTCAGCTATCAGCTTTAAACTCACTGTACGCTGCTCTTGATTAACTTCGGTTTCTATCTTTATAGGACTGTCTACTACTTGAATAGTCTGTATCTTTTCTCGCTTAAACGTCTTACCATCAGCAATGATCTTAATTGTATGCTTGCCCTTGCCAAAAGTAGCTCCAATAGTTTGGCTAAATAGCCCCTGTTTATCTGATACTGGATTCATTTCCCATACTTTTTTAGCACCCTGTGGATCTGTCTGTTCTATAGAAATATCAACTAAACTTAAAAAATCATCCCGGCTAATTAACTGTTGTTGATCTGTAAAATAAGCCATCAATTCAAGCGCCAAGAGGTCAGGATGCCGTCCGAGAAGGGAGACCCCAGCCGAGTGAGGGAAGGG
>WTAG01000399.1 GCA_013139755.1 Methylomarinum sp.
CGATATTAATTGCCTTAACTTGCTTAAACGAAGCACTATCGGTTCTATACAACTGATTTGACTGTCTATCCATTCTGTCACTAATTTAGCATTTATTTTTTCTAATGAAGCAACGTCATTATCTGAGATCACCTTAATGCAATGAATAAGTTCACCAGAGCCAAACCTAGCCGCCATTTCATAAAATGCAGCCGCTTCCATATCATACAAGCAACCTTCATTATATTCGGTAGCAGCTATAGACGATGTCTTAATAGTGCAAGCATCAGGCCAATTATTTCCTATTAACTGCGGGTAAAATGCAGCCTCTGTTTCCACATCAACAATTTTTGAGGCTACCATTAGGCTTCCTATTTGCTTTGATTTATGACCGGCAATCCCTATATTGAGCATTACTGGTAACTGAGCATCAGGGTACAAGGCTAAGGTATAAGCAACCCCACCCGCCATTGCAACCTTACCCACCCCTGTCACTGTTAAGGCAATCTCATTGTTTTTGTAAATTGCAAAAGCATGTACTGCCTGCTGTTTTTTTAGACCAAAAAGTCTAATCATAGGCTTCGCTTCACACTCTAATGCGACAAAAATAAATAACTGGGGGGTTAACTGACTAATCATTCAAATACCTGTCTATTATCTGTTGGTAGATCTGAGCATCCTCCACTTTCCCTCGCTTTAAAGCACCATTTTTAAAAATGGTGCATTTTTTTAACAACATGCTGATTGCTTCCTGTTTATTATCTTCCCCTAAGGTATCAGCTAGAATAATACTTTGTAACGCTTGTATCCTGTAGCGATCCATTCCCCAATATTTCATTGACAACTGATCTTCATGTCCGCCATATTTTTTAATCTGTGGTTCTTCTATGTAAAGTACAGGATATTTTGCTGTCACTCTCAACCACAAATCATAGTCTTCGCAAGCAGGTAATGTAATATCAAAATCTCCAACATCATAAAAAACCGAGCGATGAATCAAAATAGAAGAAGGCGACATCGCACATAAAGGCAAGCAATGACTAAAAATCCAACCTCCGACTTTTTTATGTTTTTTCATTTGATTAACTCTAACTCCATTACGAATCCAGAGTTCTTCTGTATGACATACTTTATAACCGGGGTTTAACCTGACTAATTCCAACTGATTTTCTAATTTCTGCGGTAACCATTCATCATCTGAGTCTAAAAAGGCCACCCATTGACCTTTTGCCTTTAGCAGGCCTCTATTTCTTGCACTACTTACCCCCTTATTTTGCTGCTGACTATAGACTGCATCAGGAAAGTGTTCCCGCATCATTTCAGCAGTGCCATCGGTCGAGCCATCATCAATGACAACAACCTCATAATCAGAAAAAGTCTGCGCATAAACCGACTCCAACGCACGTTTTAACAACGCACAGCGATTATATGTTGGAATAATAATCGAGACTTTGAACACAAAAACTCCTTATATTTTAAATAATTGTTGTACTATCTTAATAAATGACATAAATTAATAACCTAACTTAAAGAAGGAGGCGACTATGTCAGCTGTCATGCAAATAAACCCTGAAAGACGTCAGCACAACCAACATCTGGTTTCTGAACTACAACAAGAAAGAAATCAAGTATGGTCTTTATACTGCAAAGTTGCGGAACAAAAACCGTTTTCATGCTCCTCACAAACCCAGTCATTATTGACTCAGTTCTCGCAATTATTGATTGATTATGTTTCCTTAGGACATTTTGGCATCTACGAGCGACTCATATCAGGCACAGAACGTAGAGAAATAACTTTAACTGCTGCTAAAAACATGTACCCAGAATTCTCACAAACGACTGAAGCCGTTATTGCCTTTAATGACAAGTATGACGATCATAAACCAACACTTAGCATTGATAAGCTAGAGGCTGACCTGTCTTTTTTGGGGGAAAACCTTGCAAAAAGAATTGAACTTGAAGATGAACTCTGCAAACTGGTGCTGAAATAATATTACACGAGATAAACCGCTTACCTGTTCTTGTTAAGTTAAGTTGACTTGCCTATATGCATATGATTTTTGGCATGTGTAGGATAAGCAAAGGCGCTTTCATACCCACCATTTCAAGTGTGGTGGGTGGGCGCGCTATCACTTTGCCCACCCTTATCGAACTAGAAACCTTCAACGCTGACCCTGCTATACTTGCGCACAGCAAAGTCAACACACATCGTACAGATATAAAATGATAGAACAACACCCCCATATATCAGTAACAAACCAGCTTTAGCGGACTAAAACCTGTCAGCTCAACACCTTACCGCTATTCCTGCTCTCCTATAGACGTACCTGTTCCAGTATCTTTCGAACCTGCCACAAATAAATCCTTCAAGCGTTTAAATGCTGTCCATAATGTTTTATCCATCACTACTTCATTACCTATAGATACAATCACACGAGTCAGTTCTGGGATTTTAGTTTTGGTAGAGATCATGTAAATAGGCTGCACATACAGTATCGAATGCTCCATAGGCAAAATAATCATACGCCCTCTTTGAACTCTTGATCCATGCTGATCCCACAAGGTAAATTGTTCTGAAATCTCTGGACTCTGATCAATCAAAGCATCGACCTGTGCAGGACCATTCACCTGAATATCTTTATTAAACTTATGGATGGTAATACCTGGCTTATAAGCATCTCCACACAGTTCATTATCAGCTGTTCCTGCCACGCCTATCATGCTTAAATTATCACGATGCACTGGTGTCATTGGATTGATCATGACAAACTCTTCTCTGTCATTACAATTATCAAAATCCATGGTTATAAAATAGTGCAATACCGGTTTTTTATTTACAGTGGCATATTGCCATGTCTCAGCCTGCTCATAAAATAATTCCGGCGTTTTCTGGTGATACTTTGCGTAGACCTTCATCTGCAGATAAAACAAATCACGCGGATAACGTAAATGCTTTTGTATTTCCGCAGGCATCTTTTCCAGCTCCTGAAACACGCCAGGATAAGCGCGGCTATAGGCTTGAATAATAGGATCCGACGGATTGGAAATATAATACTTTGTTGCCCCATTATAAGCATCTACGGTAATCTTTACGGAATTACGAATATAATTAAACCGATGTTTTCCATCAAGAAAATCATCTGCTGCCGGCTTTGAAACAGGATAATGATTAGACAAGGTATAAGCATCCTGCACCCAAAAAAACCTGTCTTTAGTTATGACAAGATAAGGGTCTTTATCCAAATGCAAATAAGGCGTGAGCGTATTAATGCGCTCTATAATATTCCTGCGCAACAACATCTTGCTTTTCTTGCTTATATTTGTGGAAAAGAATATTTTTTCATCTTTAAAATAGAAAGCAAACAATGCCTTTCTAAAATAGGAAGGAATGGGGACACCTGCTTTTCCTTCATAACTGCTGTCTAAGCTAGGGTCGGTTCCTGCAAGCTCTTTAACATCTAATTTATTTGGAACAATGACGTATTTATAATTCTCCTGACCGTAATAAATATCTGGGTACTTAACACTAAACCCCATAGTAGAAGACATATTCAGGTCTCGTAAATACCAAATAATGGGTTTAGCTGCGTCCTGAGCGGCGGGAGTGACTACTGCACCGTACCCATGTGTATAGCGGAGATGGGTGTTCTCCCAGTTTTGAGCTTCTGCCGGTAATTTCTTGATGTTCATTTCTCTTGCAGCCAGATTCACTTGCAGGAAATGATCATTAAGAAAATAACGGTCTTCATCGACTTCTTTGAACCGATAATAAGGTCTTATTCCTTGTAACTGCATATAGCCATCTGTCAGATATTCTCTATCCCAGACAGGAATGTTTTCAAAATGTCTTTGGCTGCTCCACTGCTCAATATCCTGACTTGCATCCAGCGTGACAGTAAAATCAACCGTTTTAATATTATTCAGATCATAGGCATCCAATGTGGCGTCTATATTATTCTTCATAAAAGACTTTTCAGTGGTCACTGGACTTGGTTTTACTATAAATTTTTCAATTAAGTCAGGAATGGTTTGAACTTTCTGCAACCCCAAAACCATTAAAAAAATCATCCCAGAAACAAAAAAAGGCGCTTTAACTCTATGTCTTTCAGAAAATATAAAAATAATAGCTGTAACCGCTGTGGCAATAAAAGCGACTATTGATAGCCATATCAGCGGTAGTTGATAACGTATTTCAACGAACCCTGGCCCGAAGAATACCGGTTCATGGCTGTCTGTGTACAACAACGAAAAACGATCAAGTAAAAAGCCCCAGACAACAAAAAGAACAACGAAACTTATCAATACCGTTAAATGTATTTTGGCACCCACTGGAAACTCTTTGTTCTGATTAGGGACAAATATGTGCTCTAACCAATACAAACATCCCACCAAAAAAAACAACAAAATGGCTGTCAGCAATAGCTCTTGTTGAATCAACATGAAAACGGGATAAGAAAACAGGTAAAAACTGACGTCATTACCATAAACAGGTTCAGTCAAACCTGCAGAACTACCAAAGAAAAACAGAATCGCAGATTCCCATTGCTCATAAAATGGAATGGCAATTACAACTGCTAAAATAAATGACAATGGCGTATATACTTTTGCCGAGCCATCCATAAACACTTCGGCAAAACGTTGAAAACGCCTTCTTTTATCCGCATCCAACAACACATCATCAGGTGGACTTAACCCCAAATAACGCGAAGCTATCCAAAAATGAAAAAAGAAAATCGCAAAGAAAAGTAAGGTCACTCCACCAGAAAGGATAAAGCGATAAAGCAATCTCAACCAAAAATATGCTTCCAACTCTAGTGATCTAAACCACCATAAATCAACAAATAAATCCAGAAAGACAAAGTAGAAAGCAACATATAAAACAATGGCAATTACAAGTGTTGCGCCTGCCAAAGCGGGTAACAGTTTCCAGTTACGCATAAATTCCTCTTCTTATAGAATGGTTGTACGCTTTACAAATATTAGAAATGAGCCAAAATCCAGCACATATATGATTGGTATTCTACCACTCAACGTTTGTTTTTTGCTTTATATCCTTTAGGTCTAATCGCAATACGCGCCTTTATTGTGGTACATAAAGTGCCATCCGCCTGATAATAAGCATATTCAAATTCAGGAGTACTTCTACCCTTTTGCTTTAATTCCTGCCTTATTTGCGCTTCCTGTTCTGGCGACATAGCAAAGCGCAACTCCAAATCTGTCAGCCCCTCATATTTAAATTCCAACTGTAACGAACGTGTCCAGACAGCATGACCAGGAAAAACTTTGATGCAAGACATGGCTGCAATAGGATCAGCGAGACAAGCCTGAAAGCCACCAAATAAACTACCACCCGTGTTCGTTGCAACCCAGCTATGAGGCAACACAATTTTAACCTGTCTCCAACAAGGTGATAGTTCCCGCACTTTAGGCCTTAACAACCAAAACGCAGGATACCATTCAATTCGCTGTTTATCCGTTAACCAGCCTGCATTCCAAATTAATCGACGTAAATTCACCAATTTTATAGCAAACTTTTACTTGCCACTTCATAAACATCTTTAGATACATCAGGGGTATTAACAATCTGTTCCAATGCTGCTTTCATTAACGCTTGTCTATTCACATCAAAATGTTTCCATTGTGTTAATGCACCCACCATTCGGGATGCAACCTGTGGATTAATGGCATTTAATGCAATCACCTGATCCGCCAGGAATTGATAACCTTGTCCATTAGCAGCATGAAAGTGTATTTGATTGGCCTGGCTAAACGCGCCAATTAATGAACGAACCCGATTAGGGTTTGTTAGCTCAAATGCAGGGTGTTTCATCAACCTTTGCACTACTGCAAAGGTATCTTCTGCACAACTACTTGCCTGTAAAGTAAACCACTTATCAATAACCAGTGCTTCATTTTGCCATTGCTGATAAAAACTATCTAAACATGATTTTTTAGCAGGATTTTCACTGTCTACTACAACAGCTAATGCTGCTATTTGATCCGTCATATTTTTAGCGGTTTGAAATTGCTGCTCTGCTAACTGATAACTTTCTTGCGATTTCAGTTTAGCCAAATAACTTAAACAGCTATTTTTAATGCGCCTGCGACCTATTGCACCGGCATCAAATTGACCTGACTCATCTTTATGGTACTTTTGATATAGTGCCTTAAACTGATCTTGTAACTGTTCGGCTAAAGACTGCTTAACAAATTCTCTGGCTTGATGAATCGCATCGACATCCACCACATCCATTTGTCCTGCCAAATAATTCTCTTCTGGCAAACTCAGCAATAATGACAGATACGACAAATCATCCCATGATTGCTGCAAGATATTTTTATAAGCCTCAACGAGCATTGGATTTAAACTCAAGGCCTTCCCTTGTTGTATATCTTTTATTAAGCCAAAAATAATTGTGCCACTCATTTTTTGACCCGCTTCCCAGCGATTAAAAGTATCGACATCGTGACTTAATAAGAATGCCAACTGCTCCAGGCTTTGTTGCATGTTTAAAACAACAGGCGCAGAAAACCCTCTCAATAACGAGACTATAGGCTGCTGCTCTAACTGTTCGAAAATAAAGCTTTGCTGATTCTCTTTTAGTTCTAGGGTAATTTCTTCACAAGGTTCACAATCCTTAATACAAATATTCGCTACTGAACCATCTGCGGCTAACAATCCCAATTTAATGGGAATATGTAAGGCTTGTTTAACCGACTGGCCAGGCGTAGCTGGCGAATGTTGTTTTATGGTTAAGCTAAGCGTTTTAGCTTGCGAATTATAATCTTCTGTTACCTCTAAAACAGGTGTTCCAGCCTGAGAATACCAACGCCTAAACAAAGCCAGATCGACATCATTTGTCGCCTCCATCGCACAAACAAAGTCATCACAGGTTACCGCTTGTCCATCATGACGTTGAAAATATAAATCACTGCCTTTTCTAAAACCTTCATCCCCTACCAGGGTACGAATCATACGCACGACTTCTGCACCTTTTTCATACACTGTTAAGGTATAAAAATTATTAATTTCAATATACGCATCAGGGCGAATCGGGTGAGACAAAGGTCCTGCATCTTCCGCAAACTGTCTTGTACGTAGCAATTTAACATCTTCTATACGCTTAACTGCTTTAGACGTTTGATCACCTGTAAACTCCTGATCACGAAAAACAGTAAAGCCTTCTTTTAAACTGAGCTGAAACCAGTCTCGACAGGTAATTCTATTGCCTGTCCAGTTATGGAAATACTCATGTCCAATAACCCCTTCAATATGCTCATAATCACTATCCGTTGCCGTATCAGGACGCGCCAGTACAAATTTGGTGTTAAATACATTTAGCCCTTTGTTTTCCATCGCGCCCATATTGAAATGACCGACTGCGACAATCATGTACAAATCCAGATCATACTCTCGGCCATAACTTTGCTCATCCCAAGCCATTGAGTTTTTCAATGACTGCATGGCATGGTCACATTTATCAATATCATGTGATTCCACAAAAATTTGCAAGCTTATATCGCGCCCACTCATGGTGGTAAAACTATCTTCAATACATTCTAGCTGACCGGCAACCAAGGCAAATAAATAACATGGCTTTTTAAAAGGGTCTTCCCAGGTCACCCAATGGCGATTATTTTGCAACTGACCTTCTGCTACTTTATTGCCATTCGACAATAACACTGGGTATTTATCTTTATCACCTACTAATGTGGTTTTAAATGTACACATAACATCAGGACGATCAAGAAAATAGGTGATTTTTCTAAAACCTTCTGCTTCACACTGAGTACATAACATAGTACTAGAAAGATATAAGCCTTCTAATGCAGTATTTGCTGTTGGATTAATAATGTTTTCAATGGAAACAATAAAAACCTGGCTCTGCGGTACTTTAGTAAGACTTAACGACTCATTATCTTGCTGATACTCGCTTGCAGTTAATGCAACACCGTCAATCGCCACACTGACCAGCTCCAAGCCCTCACCTTGTAAAACTAAAGCGGCATTTTGCACCTGACTATTAGGATTAGCTTGCACAGTCAACGTTGAGACCACTCGCGTTTTCTGTTCATCCAGAATAAAATTTAGCTCTACATTATCAATTAAATATTCAGGTACGGTGTATTCGTTTAAATAGATTGTTTTTGGGTTTGCGTCTTGCATATTTATTCTGGAAGCCTGTCAATTGTAGAGCGGACTTCAGTCCGCTAATAAACACCACAAGGAAGTAGAGCTTTAGTCCCGAGAGACTAAAACCTCACTTCCAAGTTGTCTAAGTATTTTGTAAATATAAATAATTTCCGGGACAAAGTGAACTGAAGTCCAACCTAGGAGGCTGCCCCTTACAACAAAGTTATCAAAGTATTTTACTCAGCTTTCTTAAAAGCAAAAATAGTGATACATATCCAAGCAGCGAGAAAACACAAGCCACCTAATGGTGTAATCATACCCAGCCATTTAATATTAAGTATCGCCAATAAATATAAGCTACCTGAAAATAAGATAATGCCCGAAAACATTAGCCAGCCAGCCCATTTTAGCAAACTGGATTCTGGTAGCTGCTGTCTATATATGGCAATAAGCCCTAAAGCCAAGGCGTGCCACATTTGATAATCCACCGCAGTCTTATAAACTGCTAACATTGCAGGGCTTAAAATAGCTTTTAGGCCATGCGCACCAAATGCCCCCATGGCAACGCCTGTCAAACCCGCTACAGCCGCCATAAACAAAAAAACTGATCGCATTATTTTTCCTTTAATCGTGGCATTAGCTGAACCAAATTACAAGGCTTAGTCCGCACATCTAACTGCTCTTTAATCAAATCATCCCATGCCGTTCGACAAGCACCCGATGAACCAGGCAAGCAAAAGATATAAGTCCCATTCGCCACACCGGCAATAGCCCTGGATTGCATGGTAGATGTTTTTATATCCTGATAAGACAGCATTCTAAAAACCTCACCAAAACCATCTAGCACTTTGTCTAATAAAGGCATAACGGCTTCTGGCGTACCATCTCTACCCGTTACCCCTGTACCACCAGTTGTTATCACTGCATTGACATCATGCGCCTCAATCCAGTTGGATACAGCGGCTCTTATTTGATAAATATCATCGGCAACAATGGTTTTTTGACAAACTCTATGCCCTGCTTTTTCTACCCGCTCAACCAACGCCTTTCCTGACACATCATCTGCTTCTGTTCTTGAATCAGAAATCGTTAATATAGCAATATTTAATGGTATAAATTGTTGCTCTGTAGTCATACTGTTTTCCTTATTTCAACACCAGAAAAAAAGCTTCTGGTCCACGTTGAATATTAATTAGCAAGGCTCTAACTGGATCGACGACTTGCTTCAGTTCGTCTAAATTATGCACCCGATACCTGTTTGCAGACACAATAACATCCCCCGGCCTTAAGCCAGCACGCCAGGCATAAGAATTTGCTTCTATCTTCGCAAAAAGCACACCTTCAATCTGGCCTTTCTGAGTTGCAATTAAAACAGTTCCTTTCAATGTGCGATGCAATAAGTTCCCAGCCAACTGTTTTTGCTCTGGCTTTTCTATCACTACCTTTACGGTCTTTTTCTCATTCCCTCGCATTAAATCAATGTTTACCTCATCCCCAATCTGTAGCAGCCCAATAATATTTCTAATTTGGTGACTGCCCTTAACCTTTTTATCATTCAAAGAAACAATAATATCGCCCGGCTCCATCCCCGCTTTATCTGCAGCAGAATTTTCTGTAACTTTACTGATTACCGCACCCCGAGTACTTTTTAAATCGAATGCCTTAACCAGATCTGCCGTTAAATTCTGCGTTGTCACCCCAAGCAAACCACGCCTTACTTCACCATACTTAACCAGCGATTCTTTAAGTGTCATAACCATATTAGAGGGAATAGCAAAACCAATTCCTACATTACCGCCACTAGGCGCAAGAATAGCTGTATTCATTCCAATAAATTCACCCTTTAAATTAACCAATGCCCCCCCCGAATTACCAGGGTTAATTGAAGCATCAGTCTGAATAAAATCCTCATAACCCTCTATGCCCAAGCCTGTTCGCCCTAAAGCACTAACAATTCCGGATGTTACGGTTTGCCCTAGTCCAAACGGATTACCTATAGCAACCACAAAATCCCCGACCTTCAATTTATTTGAATCCGCAATAGGTAGTTCGGTCAAATTATCGGCAGGAATTTGAATAACAGCGACATCAGCTTCTGGGTCTGCCCCCAACAATATGGCATCTAATTGCCGTCCATCACGCAGTGTCACCATAATTTTGTCTGCTTTATCAATCACATGGTGATTAGTTAAAACATAGCCCTGCTGACTATCAATAATGACGCCAGACCCTAAACTATTCTTTTTTTGTTGTTGCTGCCGTTGTTGCTTAGGCAATTGAAAAAAATACCTAAAAAAAGGGTCTCTTAATAAAGGGTTTTCTCTCAATTGAACATTTTTTGTAGTGGATATATTAACCACTGCTGGCATACTTCTTTCCAGCATAGGTGCTAATGAGGGTAACGCCTCTCCATCCACATAAACTGGCAGTCCGGCAAAAGACATTTCGGAAAACAGCATCCAAAACATAATGAATGGAATTATTTGCTTATGCGGTGTACATTTCATTTATTTTCCCCATAATATTATATACTTGAACTTGTAATATTAATTTGAACATTAGAACCTAAGCCCGTGACTTCACTACGACACTAGTTACGGATTCAGGTAGAATACAAGAAATTGAATTGATTCTAAAACACCCCTTCATAAATGACAGTAGATCCCCACTCAGAAGAAGGTAAAATTATCCGGCAGCTGATTCCCTTATCAACCTTGCCCATTAATCAATTTAACTCTCTTTGTAACTTAATTACAGTTGAGCATGCTGATCCCAACACTTTTTTATTTAAAAGAAATGATATCACTAATGACTTAATTTATTTAATAGACGGCTCTATCACTCTACAGGCAAATGACCTTAAAGTAGCAACCATTAAATCAGATACAGAGTCTGCCCGCTTTGCTCTTGCACATCAACTGCCAAGAAAAATAGATGCTTATACCAATAACTCTATTCGTTTTTTACGTCTAAACATTAATATTATAAATGCGCTACCTAGTGGCATTTCATATGAAGAAGAGAATACTGACATGATCATTGATGAACCAGAACAAGACGGTAGCGATGATGACTGGATGACAACACTATTAAAGTCACCCATTTTTAGAGCATTACCTCCAGCCAATCTGCAACAACTGCTCATGAGCCTTGAAGAAGTGACTTTTGAAAAAGGTGAATCCATTATCAAGCAAGGTGATACAGGTGATTATTACTATCTGATAAAAAAAGGTCAATGCCTGCTTTCTCGCAAACCATCAGATAATGCAAAAGAGATCACACTCGGCAAGTTGCAGGCTCAGGATACCTTTGGTGAAGATTCATTACTTTCAGGCGAACCAAGAAATGTCAGCATCACCGCACTCACTTATATAACTCTACTGAGGTTAAATAAAGAGAAATTTATCTCGCTGATAAAAAAACCTGCTCTAAAATTTATAACACATGCTGATATTCAGGACGAAATGAATAAAGGCGCCATATTGTTTGATGTACGAACGCCCGATGAGTATAAAAAACATCATCTGCCTCACAGCCTGAATGTACCGTTCTTTACGATGCGCATGCAACTTAAAAGCTTTGATAACAAAAAAAATATTATTGTTATTTGTGAGAATGGTAAAACCAGTGAAGCTGCCGCTTTTTTATTACTCCGCCACAAATTTACTGCCTTAATTGTAGAAGGTGGTATGGAAAAAGAGCCACAAGAAACATTAGATACTCCAGCAGAAGAGGCTAATGCAGAAAAACCAGCTAACAATGATCAAGTCGTGTTGTTACAGCAAGAAAACCAAGCGCTAAAACAGACTATTCAAACATTAAAGCAGGAAAAAGAGGGGCTAGAAAAAAACTATCGTGCTTTATACAAACAAACGGAAAAGCTAAAGTCGATTCTAGATAAAATAAGAAATGATGCGAGAGAGAGTTAACCCTTAGAGAACAAAGCTTTCTTTGCCGGGTTCAGGACGAACCCGGCAAAGTAAAAAATCATTATTTGATTTTAGCTTCTTTATAGATCACGTGCTTACGAGCCACTGGATCATATTTTTTCATTTCCATTTTCTCAGGCATCGTTCTTTTATTTTTAGTTGTTGTATAAAAGTGACCATTGCCTTCACTAGATACCATCTTAATTTTATCGCGCATTTTTAGTCTCCTTAAACTTTTTCGCCAGATTTACGGATATCCGTAAGAACAACATCAATGCCTTTTTTATCAATGATGCGCATACCTTTAGCAGATACTCTTAAGCGAACCCAACGGTTTTCACTTTCTACCCAGAATCTGTGGTGATGAAGGTTTGGATTAAAACGTCTTTTCGTTTTATTGTGTGCGTGTGATACGTTGTTACCAGAAACAGGACGCTTACCTGTTACTTGACATACTTTGGACATGATTACCTCTGCCGTGCCTAAATTCAAAAGTTAGCCGACCTTTATACCAAAATTTCTTTTTAAGGTAAATAACATTAATGAAATAAATTTGATAAAATCATATTATTCTAAATTATTTTGAGCATCTCAATGACAATAAAACTTGGCATGGTCATGGATTCCATAGACCACATCAACATTAAAAAAGACACCAGCTTTGCTATGTTATTGGAAGCTCAGTCGAGAGGCTGGGAGCTTCATTATATGGAGCTTAACGACCTCTATTTAAGCAATGGCCTTCCATATGCAAGAACACGTACCCTGCAAGTTCAACGTGACCAAAATAATTGGTATCAGTTTACCGCCGAACAAGATATTCCTCTGGATCAGCTAGATACCATCATTATGCGTAAGGATCCGCCTTTTGATCAGGAATACATCTATGCAACTTATCTTTTAGAACAGGCTGAACGTTTAGGTTGCTATGTTGTAAATAAACCGCAATCATTGAGAGATGCTAACGAAAAATTATTTACTTCCTGGTTTCCTCAATGCTGTGCTGACACTCTGGTTGCCAGAGATCCATTACGCTTTAAAAGTTTTTTACAAAAACATAAAGAAATGATTTTAAAGCCGCTTGATGGCATGGGCGGCACCTCTATCTTCCACATTAAAGAAGATGATCCTAATCTCAATGTTGTGCTTGAGATAATGACAGAATACTCCACACGCTATATCATGGCACAACGTTATATCCCTGATATCAAACAAGGCGACAAACGCATTTTACTGGTTAATGGTGAGCCCGTACCTTACGCTTTAGCGCGCATACCAGCCCAAGGCGAAACCCGTGGCAATCTTGCAGCGGGCGGACGTGCAGAAGGCCGAGAATTAACTGAAAGAGACCTATGGATTGCCAAGCAAGTTGGCCCCACTCTAAAAGAAAAAGGCTTGGTATTTGTTGGTATAGATGTCATTGGTGACTTCTTAACCGAAATAAACGTCACTAGCCCAACCTGTGTCCAAGAGCTAGACCAACAATTTGGCCTTAATATCAGTGGTCAGCTGATGGATCACATTGAATCTGTTTTAATTAAATCATAAACGCATCATGACAACCGTAAAACAAACACCTCTTTCACAGCCTTCTGTATCTATGAGCGATGTATTGCTGATTGCTGTGTTTTTTTCTACGGTTGTCCACGCCTTTATTTTACTGGGAATAAATTTTACTATTCCTCAACCCCAAAAAACTAACAAACAAATTGAAATAACATTTGCCAGCACGCCTGCCAAGAAAGCACCTAAAAAATCAAATTATCTAGCTCAAGAAAACCAGATTGGGGCAGGCAAAAAAACCAGCAAACCAACGCCTCCAAAACAAAAACTACCTAGCCAGGGCAACCGTAAAAACCAACCACCCCGCCCTCAAAAAGCACAAATAGAAAGCAAACCCAAAGCGGTACAAAAACTCATTACTCAGATACAAGCTAAACAGAAAATATCAACAACCAGAAAACAAAAAACTGTTGCAGAAAAAAAACGTCCCAAATTATCTGTCGATGCCTTACAGCAACAAATTGCACAATTAGGTGCTAAAATTCGTCATAGTCGACAAAGCGCCGAACAAACCAAGATTAAATTTGTTAACTCTATTAGCACCCATAAATATGTCGCCGCACAATATGTTAATGACTGGGAGCAAAAGGTTGAAAGCGTTGGCAATCTTAATTATCCTGAAGTCGCTAGAAAAAAAGGCTTTTCAGGCTCATTAACAACCGATGTAGGAATTAATGCTGATGGTAGCATTTATAGCATCCGCATCACCAAATCATCAGGCAATAAAGCACTTGATGATGCGGCAAAACGGATCATTAAACTTAGCGCACCCTTTGCAGCATTACCCAAAGAATTACTTAAAGAACTTGAAGTCTTAGTTATCACCAGAGTATGGAAATTCTCTGATGAATCTGGCATCACCACTCGTTAAAATTACTATGACAACATCTCTCTATTTAAATAATCAGTTTTTAATTGCTATGCCTAATCTTGCAGATGTCAATTTCTCTCATACTGTGAGCTTTTTATGTCAGCACAATGAAGAAGGCGCACTAGCCATAGTCATTAATCGACTAACGGAAATGACTTTAGCTGATATTTTTAAGCAAATAGGAATCGAATCTTCTTCTCAGCAAGTTAAAAACACCCCCGTCTATGCCGGCGGCCCTGTTCAACAAGAAAGAGGTTTTATTATCCACCCCAAAAATTCTAGAACATGGGAGTCCTCCATCCCTATTTCAGAATCATCAAACCTAACTAGCTCTCGTGATATTTTGGAAGCGATTGCCGAAAACAAAGGCCCAAAGCAATACCTTATTGCTTTGGGGTATGCTGGCTGGGGAGCAGGACAACTGGAAAAAGAAATCATCAGCAATGCCTGGCTAAATACGCCTTATGATGAACAAATTTTATATCACACCCCCGCCCGTCAACGCTGGGCATCGGCTGCCAATCAGATTGGCATTGATATCAGTCAATTAACAGCACCTGCCGGCCATGCTTAAAAGCGATCCTCTCGCGGCAAAATTAACGACCGACACCTTTCTTGGTTTTGATTTTGGCAATAAAAAAATTGGCACTGCGGTAGGACAAACAACAACTGGCATTGCCAGTCCCTTACAAACGATTCGCTCAATCAACCAGCAACCTAATTGGGACCTCATTTCTCAACTGATCAAAGAATGGAAGCCCGCCGGTCTGGTGGTAGGGGTATCTAAACAAGCTGACGGCTCAGATAATATCATCACCCCCCGAATGCTTAAGTTCTGTAGGCAATTAGAAGGCCGATATAACCTGCCTGTTTACCAAATTGATGAAGCATTTTCCACTTTTGAAGCCAAACAAATGTTATTTGATGATCTTCAAGTCAGTGCTGGTAAACTATGGGATGTTCAAGACCAACTCGCGGCTCAGCTTATTTTACAAAGCTGGTTAAACCAAAAGCACTTTAGCTGATCGCTCACAATCTAAAAACAATGACAAACAACAACCTAAAAATACCATCGTTACTCACTAAATTAGAAACCGATCTTAGAGCACTGATTACCTCAAGAAAACTAGAGAACCCACTGATGATTGGCATTCATAGTGGTGGTGTCTGGATTGCCGAACATTTACATCAACGACTCAATATAGAAGAACCGCTAGGGCTAATGGACATTTCCTTTTATCGCGATGATTTCTCCCAAATTGGCATACACCCCAAAGTAAAGCCCAGCCAATTGCCCCCACAAATGGAAGGTCGAGATATTATTCTTATCGATGATGTGTTTTACACTGGCAGAACCAGTCGTGCCGCATTAAATGAGATTTTTGATTTTGGCCGCCCCAACCAAGTGGTTTTAGGGGTATTAATTGAGCGTAATGGACGACAAGTCCCATTACAACCTGATTGTTCAGGCTGCTCTATTACACTACCAGCAGGACAAAGAATAAAACTAACAGGTCCATCACCTTTAGATATTCACATTCAATCCTTTAACGATGAATTAACCGCCGCATAACCATGTCAAACCTGCAGCTTAACAACGAAGGCAAGCTCAAACACTTTCTAACCATTGATGGTCTAGATAAAGCTATGCTAACCGAAATACTCGATACTGCCGAGTCATTTGTCGGCATGTCTGAACAACCGGTAAAGAAAGTCCCTCTGTTAAGAGGAAAGACTATCGTAAACCTGTTTTTTGAAAACAGTACCCGCACCCGAACCACCTTTGAACTTGCTGCTAAACGCCTATCAGCTGACGTACTCAGCATGAATATCGCAACATCGGCAACCTCAAAAGGTGAAAGTTTACTGGACACTATCCGTAACCTTGAAGCCATGCACGCCGATATGTTTGTAGTCAGACATGCTATTAGTGGCGCAGGACACTTTATCGCCCAAAATACAGCCCCTCACATTAGCGTCATTAATGCAGGTGACGGTCAACACGCTCACCCTACGCAAGCTATGCTGGATATGTTTACCATACGCCGACATAAACAAGACTTTAGTCAATTGAAGGTTGCCATTATTGGCGACATTTTGCACTCACGAGTGGCTCGCTCACAAATTCAGGCACTTAATACCTTGGGAACAAAAGAAATCAGAGTCATCGCCCCAAAAACACTACTACCTTCACATGTTGAAAGCCTGGGCGTTAAGGTCTTTAACAGCATGGAGGAAGGCCTTAAAGATTTAGATGTGGTTATTATGTTGCGCTTACAAAAAGAACGCATGACCTCCGCATTACTCCCCACGGAAAGAGAATATTTTAAATGTTTTGGCCTAACGGAAGAACGTTTAAAGCTGGCAAAACCTGATGCGATTGTCATGCACCCCGGCCCAATCAATCGCGGGGTAGAGATTGCCTCAAGCATTGCTGATGGCCCTCAATCGGTTATTCTTCAACAAGTCAGCAATGGTATTGCCGTTCGCATGGCAATCATGGCAATAACCATGCAAAACAATGGAGATGCCCTATGAGTAAAATACACATCTCAAATGGACATATTATTGATCCAGCCAATAAAATAGACCAAATAGGCTCAGTCTATATTGCTGATGGAAAAATACTCTCCGTACTCGAACAACCTTCTGATTTTGTTGCAGATACTGTTATTGATGCAGAGAATAAAGTGGTCTGCCCCGGCTTTATTGATCTTAGCGTAAGATTAAGAGACCCAGGCCAATCATATAAAGGCACCATACAAAGTGAAACAGCCGCCGCTGCAAGTGCAGGTGTAACATCTCTGTGCTTGCCGCCGGATACCCGCCCTGTTATTGACACTCAAGCAGTTGTGGAACTGATCAATGATAAATCTGAAAAAGCAAACTACACCCAGGTTTATCCCATCGGCGCTTTGACCTTTAGTCTTGCGGGTGTTGAGCTCAGCTCAATGGCCGCATTAAAACAAGCTGGCTGTATCGCGGTTAGTAATGCAACTGCACCCATTAGTAGCTTACTGGTATTTCGTAGAGCAATGGAATATGCCAGCAGCCATGACTTATTAGTCATATACCATCCTGATGAAGCATCTCTCAGCAATAAAGGCTGCGCTCATGAAGGCGCTGTTGCTACGCGATATGGACTTCCAGGCATTCCTGGTGCATCTGAATCAACCGCTGTTGCACAATGCTTAGAATTAGCCGAGCTGACCGGTTGCAGAGTCCATTTCAGTCAAATCAGTAGCAAACGCTCTGCAATAAAAATCCAGCAAGCAAAAAAATACGGCCTTAAAGTCACTGCCGATGTGGCAATACATCAACTACATCTCACAGAAAATGACATTGAACCGTTTAATAGCGCTTATCATGTGCTGCCGCCTTTTCGCTCAGAAAAAGACAAACAACGCTTAAGAGAAAGTCTGGCTAATGAGACCATTGATGTCATTTGTTCTGATCATCAACCACATGATTTAGATGCCAAACTTGGGGCTTTTCCAGAAACAGAACCCGGTATCTCTGCACTGGAAACTTTATTACCTTTAACTCTCAGCCTTGTTAAAGACAATGCCATTACCTTATCCCAAGGTATTGCCGCACTCACTCAAAACCCCGCGCATATTTTAAATATTCAACGCGGTGCATTAACAACTGGATTCTCTGCTGACATATGTATTTTTGATCCCTCCCTTCAATGGGAAGTTAATCAAGAAAACTGGAAAAGCGCTGGGAAAAACACACCTTTTTGGGGAAAAACATTAAAAGGCCGTGTAACACACACATTGCAATCGGGAAATATTATTTATTCCCTGTAGCTTATTAAAAATAGAAGCATTACATACTTGGTTAAAACAATACCCTAAGTGAATTGTAGGTAACTTCTCGTTCCGGACGTGCAGAAACTATACTCACACAAAGCCACTAATACACAAAGAAGAGCAATTAATTAGTGGCTTTGTGTGAAAAATTTCATACTCTCTCTGCATCATGATCAAATTTTCGTAGCCTTAATGTAACAAAGTGGAATCAAGGCTACATGTACTTTGTTTATCTTAACCTTCCTTTAATTAGCCCACCATTAAACCCTAACTGCTTCCAAGCCTCAAACAGCACAATAGAAACCGTATTGGAAAGATTCAAACTTCTGCTTTCTGCTTTCATAGGTAAATAAAGCTTCATATCCGCATCATGCTGATTTAAAAAGCTTTCAGGCAGCCCTCTCGTTTCAGGGCCAAACATTAAAGCATCACCATCTTGATAGGCTACATCTGCATAATTTTTACTACCTTTTGTGGTTAAAGCAAACAACCTATTTGGCTTTACTTTTTCAACAAAATCAGCCAGTGATTCATACTGCTGCACATGTACCCATTCATGATAATCCAGCCCTGCTCGACGTAGTTTTTTATCATCCAACTCAAAACCTAAGGGACGAATCAAGTGTAGCTGTGCACCCGTATTAGCGCACAGCCTAATGATATTACCGGTGTTTGCTGGGATTTCCGGTTCAAATAAAACAATATTTAACATTTATTTTTTAATTTTGACCGCAGACAGCCCCCAGATATCATCAGCATATTCAGTGATGGTTCTATCGGTAGAGAACTTGCCACTAGACGCTGTATTAAGGATACTCATTTTAGTCCAGTGCTCTCTATCTCTGTAAGCTTCACTGACACGAGCCTGTGCATCAATATAACTACGGAAATCAGCAATAGTCATCCACGGATCATGTGGGTTTTTAAGCGAACCAAGAATATCATCGAAAATACCGTGCTCTACACTATTAAAATGCCCACTTTCCAACAAACTGATCACTGCTTTTATATCAGCATCTTCGTCAATCATGGCACAAGGGTTATAATAAGGTCGTAATTCCTTAACTTCAGTTTCAGTCAAGCCAAACAAAAAGAAATTTTCATCACCAGCTTCTTCACGAATTTCAATATTAGCACCATCCAATGTCCCAATTGTTATCGCACCATTCATCATAAACTTCATGTTGCCTGTACCTGATGCCTCTTTTCCTGCTGTTGAAACTTGCTCGGATAAGTCAGCACCTGTACAGATTTTCTCCATCGCCGATACACGATAATTAGGCAAGAAAACCAATTTCAGTTTATCGCCTACATCAGGGTCATTATTAATCACATTTGCAACATTGTTAATCAACTTAATGGTTTTCTTAGCCATCACATAACCCGGCGCCGCCTTACCACCAATCAAAACACAGCGAGGCACCCAATTCTCTGTATCACCTTTTTTGATCAGGTTATACAAATGAATAACGTGTAATACATTTAGGATTTGACGCTTGTATTCATGTATCCGCTTAACCTGAACATCAAACAAGGCATTTACATTTAAGCTTAAATCGACACCCAACTCTTCTGTTTTATAGTCAATCAGTTGTTGTTTACAATCTTGCTTTAATTGAAACCATTTCTTTCTGAAGGCCGGTTTTTCTGCATGCGGCTTAAGTTTTTCCAGCTGCGATAAATCTGTCACCCATGCATCATCACCAATAGTTTTAGTAATTAATGCTGCCAATTCAGGGTTACATGCCGCTAACCAGCGACGTGGCGTTACACCATTGGTTTTGTTATTAAATTTCTTGGGCCATAATTGGTAAAAGTCATTAAATAAACCTTCTTTTAATAATTGCGAATGCAATTCCGCTACGCCATTGACAGA
>WTAG01000421.1 GCA_013139755.1 Methylomarinum sp.
CTGATGTTAAAGTTTTCATGATCTTGTACCGTTGTAATTTAGAGGAGTTATGTTTTTCTCAAAACGTGGTTCTATGATACAAATTCAATGAAAATAAAAATATGAAGTGTTTACCTTAATTTTGTGATTTATTACCCTAGAGAGTTTTTTGAAATCGGTTTAGCATTATCAAGCAGGATGATAATCGAACAGTGATAGTATTAATAATACATGGTTATAGACAAACCACAGGTTGATTAAAAAACAAGGATTTGTAGGGGTAACTTACTTCCCTATACAGAAAGTACTAATACCTTTAAAATCAACACATTAAAATACACCTATTATAAATAATGTGTAAAAATACAATAAAAATCTATTTTTAGTCCAGCATTTCTATCAAAGTAGAATGCCAAAACTTTTTATCTATTTCTCCCATTTTTTCTAGTAACCGCCTTTTATCAACTGAACGGATTTGATCTAGCAACAAACGAGAAGGGCGGTTATTAAAAATAATTTCAGGTCTACAGCCTAATGGCTGACCTTTGCTTGTTAAAGGAGCAATGATAACCCTTGGCAAAGCATCATTTAAATCATTAGGGGATATAACCAAAGCAGGGCGTATTTTTTTAATCTCTGTGCCAAAAGTAGGATCAAGATTAACCCAGTACACCTCTCCACACTTTACCATTCCCACTCCTCAGTAATATCATCGGGTAAAGTATCATTCCACACATCATCTTTTGTTATCTCTTCAGCCTTATAATTATCAAACCAACCTACTCTTGGTTTCTTTAAAGCTTCAATCACTAAAGTTTTACCTTCAATTCTTAAATCAATATTATGCTTTAAAGAGCAAGCTTCTATAAAACTAGCGGGAATAATAATCCCTTGAGAATTACCAACTTTTCTTAAATGGGTTTCCATTATGACCTCCATTAAAATCAACAAATAATAACAATGTTATAACATGATTTATCTAAGCATTATAAATTTAACGCTGAAGATTAACCTTTTCTAGCCTTCATCCGTAAAGCGATATGGTCAAGTTGGCTACTTACGTTATTATAAAAAGCCATTTCACCTTTAATCACCTTAAATTGAAGTCTTCTGTATGTTTGCCAGTGCATTCCTTTGGGTTTGCTAGGTAAAGGACTCGCTGAACTGGCTGAGCCACCTAACTTAACCCTAATCTCTTGTGCTTTAGATAGTTGATGATCAATATAACTTTCATGCTGTGATTGGTAACTTAGACCATAGCAATGGCGACATAAAAAGTATTTACCTGCACCATGAATGGCGGTTACTCTACGGTGGCATTCAGGGCAACTAAACCAAGTTCTTTGTCCTCCATAATGACAAGCAGTGTATTCATAATGAATCAATTGTTTAACCACCGCCTGCCATTCCCCCGCATTACCTGAACGATAGTTATAAATTAATTGAATACCATTCTCTTGAGTTTGATAATCAATTGCTCCTGATCGCTTCCCTCTGCAACTCCAAGTTAATTCCCCGCTCCTACCTGTCGTTAATAACCCTTGCGCCTTTAAATACCCTATATTAATTGTATTTTGGCTATCAACCGTTGCTTTACTCCCTAGCCTTATCCAACTACCAGACCCCATACCACCCATATATCACCTTTATTTTTTAGCGAAATCATTAAGTAAAAACAGCAACCCTGTTCACTAAACTATGCTATCTACTTGTATTATAAACTAAATATAAAGGTTATTAATAAAGCTAAAACTTACTTTTTAAACACTATTTCCTTAATACTTCTATCAAAATCACTTTCAAAGTTTTGATCTTGTATCACCCTAAACTTATCATATTCTTGATGTGCTAATTGTTTAGCCACGGCACTACTTATTTTCCCTGCATTTTGTAATAAGTCATACTCATTAAACTGTAAAAAGGCATCGAGTTTTTCTATCCAATCAGCCATCTTCATTGGAATATTTCTAGCGGCTTGGTTTTCTGCATAATCCAAATACATACTGACCACACGCTCTAACTCTTTAATTTCTTTCTCACTTAAATAGTTTTTTGCAATAGAGACATCACTTTTTAAAATCTTGCCATCAGGTGATTTTTTCCATGTCTGTAAGCCCATGTTTTCATGCTCTGAACTAGCTCTATCAACAATTAATTCAGGGGCTGTTTTACCAGTAATAGCCCACTCCAGTTTATTTTGTACTGTTTTATAAAAGCTTTGGGTCTGCTTATCATTAGCGACATAATCACTACTGCATTCTTTATAAATATCGGTTATTTTTTGATAAAACCGCCGCTCACTGGCTCTTATCTCACGAATGCGCTCTAATAATTCATTGAAATAATCTTGTCCGAAGCGTTTACCCTGCTTTAAACGCTCATCATCCAAGACAAAGCCTTTAATGATAAATTCTTTTAAAGTGGCTGTTGCCCAAATACGAAACTGAGTAGCACGATAACTATTAACCCGATAACCGACCGCAATAATGGCATCAAGATTATAAAATTTAGTATTATAATTTTTTCCATCAGAGGCAGTTGTTCGGAATTTCCTAATAACTGAATCAGCATCTAACTCTTTATTTTTAAATATATTTTGTAAATGTTCGTTAATCGTAGGAATAGAGACATCAAACAAAGCTGCCATTTTCTTTTGACTAAGCCAAAAAGTATCACCCTCATACAATACGTCAATTTTTACCTGACCTTCTGCATCACTATAAAATAAAATATCGTTGAATTCTAATGACATAACAGCTCCCTTATAAATAGCATTTTAATACGGTTTGTTTTTCGTAAGCTTGGTCGATAGTGCTTTATGAGCCATTATTGTAATTTCGTGCTTGATCTAATCTTTTAATTGCCCTTAAAAAAGGTTCACTTTTAGTGTTTGTCAGAAAAATTTTATGCAATGTACTCCAATACTTTGGTGATACTTTTTTAGATATACTTTTACATATTAAATAAGCTAATTCTTCCTCAAAATCAAGCCACTTTTCACTTTGTATGATTTCAATTCTAGGGGAATTCAAATCTAAATCGCGGTTTCCGCATATATCAACGATAATAACTAAAGAAAAAGGCCATACTATCTTTACTTGATTATTTTTCTGTTCCCAATAGCGAGGAAATAAAGAAGAGGGTATTTCAATTCCATGTAATGAAATAGCTGATCTTGAACGAGAAAAATCCCTCGTAGAGTCATCTTCTCTAATCTCACCATCATCATTTATTGTAATTGATTTTGATGATTCTTCTATTGAGTTTTCCGCTATATGTATCTCTCTTTCTAAAGTGAAGGTTTGTCCTTCCACTTCCACGTCTTTAGAATTAAGTTTAACCCTATCAATTGGTTTCCCATCGCTCTCTAGAATTGCCACTGTTGCAGAACCCAGAATACCTTTTTTTTCTTGATTTAATTCTATATTAAAAGTTCTAATATTTTCATTTTTATCCCAAGAGTAATCAAATAATGAGGAAGCTGAAATTTCCTTAAAGCTGTTTGTATTTCTAGTTTTTGTATGGGACAACGTTTTGATATTAATTTTAAATGGGGGGTGAGGTATTACATTTTCTACATTTTCAATAAACGTCTCCTCAGACATTTTTTCCCAAGGATTTTTATTTTTTCTAAGTATCAATTTAGTTGTTGTACCTGGGGGTTCTCTATCACCCTCTTTTATCCAAAAAATACTTTCTTGACCTTCAACAGTTACATTTAATGGCTCACTTGATTTATGTGCACCAAGAACTCTTTTTGTATCAACAATTAATACGTCTGATATCATGAAACAGGAAAGAATACCAATACCAAAACGAGATATAGGATTAAAATCTGCGTTTGATTCAGATTTTAAATTGTAAAAATCTGTTGATTTATAGAATGAAGAACCTACTTTAGAGTAATAATTATCTATTATATCTTGGTCCATACCCGTTCCATTATCTGCTACTTCTAAAACATCACTTCCGTCCTCAGCATAATAATTAATGGTAATTTCTGGAGAGTATTGATTTCCCCACTCTTTCTCTTGAGCTTGCCTTAGTAAACAAGCATCTATAGAGTTCTGCAAAAGCTCTCTTAAAGCAACCTCTGGGTTACCATAAAGTTTTGTTCCCATGAGTAACTCAATAACTTGATTTTTGCTCAAATCAAATTTTGTATCTCTATAGAGGTAAATTGGCTTATTGCGAATCGAGGTTTTAGTTTTTATTTTTTCCCGATTTACTTTGAACGGAATCTTAAGTTCTATATCACGATTTTTTGACTTATTAAAATCATTCAATTCAGAAAAAATATGATTACAGGCACTAAGTTCCTGATCAATGATTGTGCAAAACTTATGGATAGACGCTTCGATAGCTGGATGCGTACATTTTGCACTGAATTGAATTAATTCTGGGCTAATATCCCAAGCGTCGATTGCCCTATGCTTGTTCCATTCGTTAATTGATATAGGGTGTCTAATATATAGGTGTGAAAACAATATTGATGGCGTTCTTTTTCCGTCAAAATCTAAAATATCTGCCAGTCTAAGTATCGTTGCAATTAAAGGAAGGTTTGTATATGTATCAGCACCACAAGGCAGCTGTTTATCTAACTTAAGTACTGAAAAAGCTTCTTCGTTATGACTAAAACATATTTGTGAAAATTCGACTGTCAGATCAGTATTCCGAAATTTTATTTTATCAGTCCAGTCTTTCTCTATTATATCTTCCGCTCTTTCAGCATGAGACTGCCTAATAAATTCGGTTATTAAATATCCTTTTATAGTGTCTGCTTCCGTATTTCTTCCTTGATTTGATAAATCATTAATTAATTCATGTTGGTCTGGTCTTGCAGTATAAAAACGTTTGAACCTATTAAACGTAATTAACTCTTCTGCCGTAATATCCGGATTCTCATCCCATATTTTTTTCCAGCTTATAACATCTTTTTCATCAGGAGCCATTCCAATATCATGAAAAAATGCGCTAAGAATTAGTAACATTAACTCGGGCGATGATAACTTACTTAAATTCTTCTCAGTAAGTAGTCTCTCCATTAAGTACAGAACTCTAAACAAATGGTCACTATCATGAAGTGTAAATTCCCCCATGTGTTTGATAATAGTCTTTGTTCGTTGGTGCGCATATGACACTGCTTCATCAACAAGAGCAATCACTTCACTATCTTTTTCTTGACAATTTAACTTTAAATTTGAATAAATTTTACTTTTCGTAAGCCTGGGTAATATCTCGTCTTTATAATCGTCTGTCATATTTTTCACAGTTTTTTCGCTTAATAGATATTATATCAATGTATAAAAAGATTTATTTATCATGTACTTACTGAATAAAAATAATGCGATGCGGAGGGGATTGAGCTTGTGATCGTTGCGCTATCGGGCATATAAAACTTACTAAGACTTAGTTACTTCCCAATACAAAACGAACTAAAAATACGACCCAATAAATCATCAGAACTAAATGTGCCTGTAATTTCAGCCAGACTATTTTGTGCCTGTCTTAAATCTTCAGCGACTAATTCACCCGCCTGATTTTGTATTTGCACTAATGCATTTTCAACACTTTGTT
>WTAG01000010.1 GCA_013139755.1 Methylomarinum sp.
GGTAAATTTTGTATTGTAGCTTCTCGTTTTAACAGTTTTATCGTTGAACAGTTAGAAGGTGGTGCAATTGATGCGTTGGTTCGACATGGTGCAAATAAAGAAGATATTTGTTTAGTAAAAGCACCAGGTGCATTTGAATTGCCTATGGTTGTTCAGCGTATTGCGGCAACTAAAAAATATGATGCAATTATCGCTTTAGGTGCGGTTATTCGAGGTGGTACGCCACATTTTGAATATGTAGCGGGTGAGTGTGTTAAAGGCATTGCTTCTGTTTCATTGCAATATGATGTACCAGTCAGCTTTGGTGTGTTAACAGTCGATAGTATTGAGCAAGCGATTGAGCGTGCTGGAACTAAGGCGGGTAACAAAGGGGCTGAAGCGGCGATGTCTGCAGTAGAGATGGTAAGTTTGTTTAATAATTTGGAAGCTTAATGAGTTCAGCAAAAACCAATGCAAGAAAGTGTGCTGTTCAGGCGCTATATCAATGGCAAATGTCCGGAGAAAGCTTGCATCGTATCGAAATGAACTTTTTAGAAGAAGAGTTGCTAAAAGGCGCGCAAAGAAAATATTTTACAGAAATATTTTATGGTGTGCCTAAGCAATTAGCAGCAATTGATGAAGCATTATCTGAATTTGTAGATCGACCTGTCGAAAAAATAGACCCAGTTGAGAGAGCTGTTTTGAGAATAGGTGTGTATGAATTAATTAACCGCCTGGATACACCTTATAAAGTTATTATTAATGAAGGTGTTAATTTAGCAAAATGTTTTGGTGCGGATGGTAGTCATAAATACGTGAATAGTATTTTAGATAAGGTATCTCAAAAAACACGCGCAGAAGAAATAAAAGCTAAAGCAAAATAATGGCAGTTTCTGAGTTTGGAATAATCCAGCATTATTTTTCCAAACAGGTAAAAAATATAGCAGTTAACCGTTTAGGTGTTGGTGATGACTGTGCCTTAATGTCTATACCTTCGGGTTATGAATTGGCAATAACTGCTGACACAATGGTTGAAGGTGTTCATTTCTTTGCGGGAGCAGATCCAAAGCAGTTGGCTCATAAGCTATTGGCGGTTAATTTGAGTGATTTGGCTGCCATGGGTGCAGAGCCAGTTTCAGTGACTCTGGCTTTAACCTTGCCTAAGGTTGATGAGGATTGGTTAAAAGCATTTTCAGAAGGTTTTTTTGCTTTGGCTGAGCAGTTTTCAGTTGATTTGGTTGGGGGAGATACAACCTCAGGAGCTTTAACTTTAACAGTTCAGGCCTTTGGCCTGGTTCCGCAAGGGAAGGCAATAAGGCGTTCAACTGCAAAAGTAGGTGACTTGATTTTTGTAACAGGCTGCCTAGGTGAGGCGGGTTTAGGATTTAAGATAGAGCAGGGCTATTCATGCGTTACTCCGGAATCTGCTTTAGAGCAATTTCATCATCCCAATCCACGCATTAATGAAGGCTTGTCTGTTCGCTCCTATGCAAGTGCTTGTATTGATTTGTCAGATGGTATTGCCTCTGATTTAAAGCATGTTTTAGAGGCAAGCGGCGTTGGTGCGAGTATTGACTGGGCGAAGATACCTTTAACTGAGCAGGTTAATGACTATATTAATAAGACAGGGGACTGGCAGATGCCATTGTCCGCGGGCGAAGATTATGAGTTATGTTTTACGGTGAGTCCTGAAAAGGTAAGCGCTATTAATGTAGAGTATACTCAGATTGGTGTTATTGAGGCGCGGGATGGTCTACGAATTAATCGGTTTGGCGTAACAGAGCAATTGCAGGTAAAAGGTTTTGAGCATTTTTCTTGAAAGATACGGTAGAAACAAATTATCGATTAGGCAGATACTTTCTAATCTTTGGTTGTTTTTAGCGTTTGGATTTGGTTCTGGCTTGGTAAGAAAAATGCCTGGGACTATGGGTACCTTAGCGGCTATCCCTGTGTATCTGATTTTTATGCAATCAAATATTTGGGTGTACAGTGCTTTAACCGTTTTGGTAAGTGTAAGCGGTATCTGGATTTGTGGTGCTGCTGCGAAGTTACTAGGTGAACATGATTTTGGTGGAATTGTGTGGGATGAAATTGCAGGTTTTTTAATTACTATGTGGCTGGTTCCTTATTCGTGGTATACTTTGCTCTTAGGTTTTATTTTATTTAGATTCTTTGATATTTTAAAGCCGTGGCCGATCAAATGGATTGATCAAAAGGTAGAAGGTGGTTTAGGGATTATGCTTGATGATGTATTGGCTGGCATTTTTGCTGGATTAATACTGTTTCTTATCGTGTAATTTAGTTATTTTAAATTAATTTAAAATAACACTTGCCAAACCTGAAAAAAGGCTTATAATAGTTCAAATCAATCGCGGGGTGGAGCAGCTTGGTAGCTCGTCGGGCTCATAACCCGAAGGTCGTAGGTTCAAATCCTGCCCCCGCTACCAGATATTTATGAGAACCCCTTTTTGGGGTTTTTTGTTTTCTGGGCTTAAGAAAAGCTCGGGAATTTATAGGATTTTATGGAAGAGCCGTTGGCTCTTTTTTTTTGTGCAAAATAAAGTGAGGCAATATGAAGCAGGCTCCTGAGCATTTGGTTGGTTTAATTGAACCAATTGTAGAAGGTCTAGGGTATGAATGTGTTGGTATTGAATATAACCCGCATCCACGCAATGGTCTGTTAAGAATTTATATTGACACGGAAAATGGTGTAGTGCTTGAGGATTGTACCAAAGTAAGTCACCAGGTTAGCGGTATGCTAGATGTTGAAGATCCGATTTCAGATAATTATGAATTACAAGTTTCTTCACCCGGTACAGATAGACCTTTTTTTAAATTAAGCCAGTTTGAACAGTATGTAGGTAGTACGGTACTGATTAATTTATTTAAACCAATTAATAAGCAAAGAAAAATCGTAGGACAGATAGAAAAAGTTGAAGGAGATGTTATTTTTCTTCAGCAAGCTGACCAGAGTTTAGAAATTCCATTTCAGGCTATGAGCAAAGCTCGCCTAGTGCCTGACTATTCAATTAAAAAAGGAGGGCGCAATGGCAAATAAAGAAATTTTATTAGTGGCGGACGTTTTTGCTAATGAAAAGGATATTGATAAAAGTGTTGTTTTTGATGCATTAGAAGCAGCCTTAGCCGCAGCAGCAATAAAGCGCCATGAGAATCAAATTAACGCCAGAGTGGAAATTGATAAAGTCACTGGTGAGTATAAGACTTTTAGATTGTGGGAAGTTGTTAATGCAAATGATGATATTGATGGCGATTTAGAATTTCCAGAATCTCAAGCATTACTAGAAGTTGCTCAAATGGATGATGCTGATGTTGAGGTGGGTGATTTCATTGAAGAAGAAGTTGAATCAGTTGCCTTTTGCCGAATTGCTGCACAAACGGCAAAACAGGTTATTATTCAAAAGATCAGAGAAGCTGAAAGAAAGAAAATTGTTGAAGCTTATGAAGATCGCGTTGGCGAATTAGTCACCGGTGTTGTAAAGCGTTTAGAACGCGGTAGCATTTACATGGACTTAGGCGGTAATGTTGAGGCTTATATCGCTAGAGAAGATATGATTCCAAGAGAGTCTATCCGTATTGGTGATAGAGTTCGTGGTTATTTAAAAGAAGTGCGTTCAGAAGTGCGAGGGCCACAATTATTTGTCAGTCGTTCAGCTTCTGAGCTTTTAATTGCATTGTTTAAGCTTGAAGTGCCAGAAGTGGGTGAAGGTTTAATTGATGTTCTGGCTGCTGCCAGAGATCCAGGATCAAGAGCAAAAATTGCAGTTAGAAGTAACGATTTAAGGCTTGATCCAGTCGGTGCTTGTGTTGGAATGCGAGGATCAAGAGTCCAGGCAGTATCCAATGAGTTAGCAGGTGAGCGAGTTGATATTATCTTATGTGATGGTAATGATGCTCAGTTTGTTATTAATGCAATGTCTCCAGCAGAAATAGAGGCAATTGTTGTTGATGAAGACAAACATAGTATGGATGTTTCTGTTGCTTCTGATAATTTGTCTCAAGCCATTGGTCGAGGTGGACAAAATGTGCGTTTGGCGACAGAATTAACTGGCTGGGAACTAAATGTTCGTGATGCTAGTGCTGCAAAATCATCAGATGACCAAGAAATTGCAAAAATTAAACAAGCGTTTATTGATCAGCTGGATGTTGATGAGGAAATTGCAGACGTTTTGGTTGAAGTTGGATTGGTTAATGTAGAAGAGCTCGCATATATTCCCGTTGAGGAAATGCTGGAAATTGAAGGGTTTGATGAAGAATTAGTTGAGGCTTTAAGAAGCAGAGCTAAGGATGCTGTGTTAATTAATGCAATTGCTACGGAAGAGGCTGTTGAAACGTCAAAACCAGCGAAAGATCTTCTTGAAATGGAAGGTATGAATGAAGAGCTGGCTCATGAAATGGCTGCAAAAGGAATTATAACTATGGAAGATTTGGCGGATCAGGCAGTTGATGATCTTTTGGGTTTTCCAGCGGTAGATGAAGAACGAGCGGGTAAGTTGATTATGAAGGCGCGCGAACCATGGTTTGCAAACGATCAGAGCGAAGGGCAGGGGGAATGATATGAGTGAAAAAACAGTACAAGAATTAGCAGAGATGGTAAAAATACCTCTGGATCGTTTTTTAGAGCAATTAAAGGAAGCGGGAGTGTCGGCTTCTTCGCCTGATGATTTGATTAATGAGGATGAGAAAGTCAAATTATTAGGTCATTTGCGTAAAATTCATGGTAAGTCAGAGGTTGGGGGTGAGGAAGCAGCGCCTAAAAAAATAACCTTAAAGCGTAGAAAAGTAACTGAATTACAACAATCAACGGGATCTGGTGCAGTTGCAAAAACTGTCAATGTTGAAGTGCGTAAGAAAAAAACCTATATAAAACGCAGTGAGTCAGAAGTGTCTGATGAGCAAAAACAAATTGAGCAGGCCAAAAAAGCACTGGAAGAACAGAAGCAACAAATTGCGGCTGAAGAACAAGATCGTAAAAAACATGAAGCGAGTATACAGGCTTCAATAGACGAACAAAAACGTCAAGAGCAAGTAGCTGAAGCCGAGAAAAAGGGTAAAGCTGAAATTGTAAACAAAGGCAAAGAAGAGAAAAAAGAAATACCAGTGACTGATGAAAAAGCAGATGTGCCAGAGACAAAAGCAGGGCTAGTTGAAAAAGAGACTGCCTCAGAACCAAAACTGCATGAAAAGTCTGAAGAAGTAGTTAAAGCTGAAGTGCCAGTGCTTTCAGAAGAAGAGCAAACAGCAAAGCGCTTGGAAGCTGAGAAAAAAGCTCGCTTAGAAGCTTCGATTGAGCGAAATGCCGCAAAAGTAAGAAAACAGGCTGAAGCTAAAAAACAGCAAACCTTACATAAAAAGAAACAAGCCGGTGCACCGGGTGGTGCGCCTGGAGCCAATCGGAATACGGTTGCTGCAAAGCCAGCTGATGGGCCTGCTAAAAAAAGAGGGCTTGCACCGGGGCGTGGGCAGGCAATGCCTACGGCTACAGGTAGACGGGCAAAAGGTAAAAAAGGTAAGCAAAAAAGAATTCAATTAGCCGTCGATCAGGATGCTAAGCATCAGTTTGAAAAACCAGTGGAAGCAATCGTTAGAGATGTAACGATTCCTGAGCACATTATGGTTTCAGAATTAGCCCAAAAAATGAGTGTTAAAGTGGGCGGGGTTATTAAGGAATTGATGAAGCTAGGTATCATGGCGACTATCAATCAGACTATTGATCAGGAAACAGCAGTCATCTTGGTTGAGGAAATGGGTCATAAGCCTGTTCTGCAAAGTGATGATGATCTTGAAAAAGAAATGATGGCTGATGTTGTTGATCAACAAGAAGCTGATGATCGTGAAACTTCACCTAGAGCACCTATTGTTACCATTATGGGGCATGTTGATCACGGTAAAACGTCATTGCTGGATTATATCCGAGAAACACGCGTAGCTTCTGGTGAAGCGGGTGGTATTACTCAGCATATTGGTGCTTATCAGGTTAAAACAGATCATGGTAATGTAACTTTCCTTGATACACCAGGTCACGCGGCATTTACAGCAATGCGTGCACGGGGTGCTGAAGTAACTGATGTGGTTATCGTTGTGGTGGCTGCTGATGATGGGGTAATGCCTCAGACTAAAGAAGCCGTACAACATGCGCGTGCTGCTGGTGTTCCCATTATTATCGCTGTTAATAAAATGGATAAAGAAGCGGCCGATCCTGATCGTGTTAAAAACGAATTGTCGCAAGAAAATGTTATTCCAGAAGATTGGGGTG
>WTAG01000727.1 GCA_013139755.1 Methylomarinum sp.
ATGATGTAGAGAAAGCTCAAACTGGCATTGTTTACATTGATGAAATTGATAAAATATCTCGTAAGTCTGATAATCCTTCCATTACCCGTGATGTGTCTGGTGAAGGTGTTCAGCAAGCTTTATTAAAATTAATAGAAGGCACGGTTGCTTCAATTCCGCCTCAAGGTGGTAGAAAACATCCGCAGCAAGAGTTTCTTCAGGTTAATACAGCGAACATTTTATTTATTGTCGGTGGTGCTTTTGCCGGAATGGATCGTGTCATTAAAGATCGAACTGAAAAGGGCGGTATTGGTTTTTCTGCTGAAGTTAAAGCCAAAGATGATACTAAGAATATTGGAGAGCTTTTTTCTCAGATTGAAGCTGAAGATTTGATCAAGTACGGTTTGATCCCTGAATTTGTTGGTCGATTGCCAGTGGTTGCAACTCTAGAAGAGTTGGACGAGAAAGCCTTGGTTGAGATATTGACTCAACCTAAAAATGCATTGATTAAGCAGTATCAGCATTTGTTTGATATGGAAGGCGTTGAGCTGGAATTTAGAGAGGATTCTTTATTGGCTATTGCTAAAAAATCGATGGAAAGAAAAGCAGGCGCTAGAGGGTTAAGAACCATAGTTGAAAATGTTTTACTTGATGCGATGTATGAGATCCCTTCTGCTGATAATGTCACTAAAGTCGTTATAGATGAAAGTGTCATCTTGGGTGAATCGGAACCGTTATTGGTTTATGAAACTGAGAAGAAAAAAGCATAATTTGGCTGATTAAATTGAGGTAAACTCAGGAATGGCTTTAGTCTTGTTTAGATTAGTAAAGCAACTGTGTTATTTTATATTTATCATGCATTGAAAATGGGAGCCTTGGAAACGAGGTTCCCATTTTTTTTGCGAGTAACTTTTTACTCCCCCTTGCTTTTGAAAAAATATCCCCCATATATTTATACTACAGTAAGTTTATATAAAGGTTCCATTAATGGAAGAATTGACTGATTTGAAAAATTTAGACGAATTAATTCCTGTACTACCATTAAGAGATGTGGTGGTGTATCCGCATATGGTTATCCCTCTATTTGTTGGTAGAGGGAAATCAATTGATGCAATAGAAGCGGCAATGAAAGATGATAAACAATTGCTGTTAGTTGCTCAAAAACAGGCTGATACCGATGAGCCTGAATTTGAAGATTTGTACCTAGCAGGAACGTTGGCGAATATATTACAACTATTAAAGTTGCCTGATGGAACGGTTAAGGTATTGGTTGAAGGCGAACAGCGTTGTAAGGTGACAAGCTATAAGGAAAAAGATGGCTATTACGCTGCCGTAGTCACAGAAATAAATGACAGGATGGATTTGTCTGAGCAGGAACAAGAAGTTTTACTGCGTACTGCTATTAGTTCATTTGATCAGTATGTGAAGTTGAATAATAAAATCCCACCTGAGGTTTTAAATTCATTAGCAGGAATTGATGATCCTGGTCGTTTGGCTGATACGATTGCCGCACATATGACCTTGAAGGTTGAAGAAAAACAGGCAATGCTAGAAGCTGAGGATGTCGCTCAGCGTCTGGAAAATTTGATGACGCTAATGGAAGGCGAAAATGATTTGCTGGAAATGGAGAAGCGAATCCGTGGGCGTGTTAAGAAGCAAATGGAAAAAAATCAAAGGGAATACTATCTGAATGAGCAAATGAAAGCGATTCAGAAAGAATTAGGTGACATGGATGATACTACTAATGAAGTTGAAGAATTAGAAAAAAAGATTAACGCGGCAGGTATGTCGAAAGATGCAAAAGTTAAGGCTGATGCGGAGCTTAATAAATTAAAGCAAATGTCGCCAATGTCTGCTGAGGCAACAGTAGTCCGTAATTACATCGACTGGATGGTTGGAGTGCCTTGGAAAAAGAAAACGAAAGTGCGTCACGACCTTAAAGTCGCCGAAGAGGTGTTAGAGTCTGAGCATTATGGATTAGACAAGGTAAAAGAAAGAATTCTTGAATACTTGGCTGTACAGCAGCGCGTTAAGCAATTGAAAGGGCCTATTTTATGTTTAGTTGGGCCTCCTGGGGTAGGTAAGACATCTTTGGGGCAATCAATTGCTAGAGCAACAAATCGTAAGTATATACGTATGGCGCTTGGTGGAGTTAGAGATGAGGCTGAAATTCGAGGGCATCGACGAACTTACATAGGGTCAATGCCGGGTAAAATTTTACAAAATTTATCAAAAGTTAAAACTAGGAATCCTATGTTTTTGCTAGATGAGATTGATAAGATGGCTGCGGATTTTCGCGGTGATCCTGCTTCAGCATTGTTGGAGGTTTTAGATCCTGAGCAAAATCATACTTTTGCCGATCATTACCTGGAAGTGGATTTTGATTTGTCTGATGTAATGTTTGTAGCAACAGCTAATACTATGAATATTCCTTCAGCTCTGCTAGATAGGATGGAAGTGATTCGGCTAGCTGGCTATACGGAAGATGAAAAAATTAATATTGCGATTCGATTCTTGATTTCTAAGCAGATTAAGAATAATGGCTTAAAAGATACTGAGATTGATATTTCAGAATCGGCAGTACAAAGTATCATTAGGTATTACACGCGTGAGGCTGGTGTTCGTGGTTTAGAGCGTGAAATATCAAAAATATGTCGTAAAGTGGTTAAATCTTTATTGTTGAAAAAAGAAAATAGTAAAGTTTTTGTGTCAGCAGAAAATTTATCTGACTACTTAGGTGTTAAGCGCTTTAGTTATGGCCTAGCTGAAGATCAGGATCAGGTTGGACAAGTAACTGGCTTGGCATGGACCGAGGTCGGTGGTGAATTATTAACCATTGAAACGGCAGTTATGCCGGGTAAGGGCAAGCAATCGGCAACAGGTAAGTTGGGCGATGTGATGAAAGAGTCAATTGAAGCAGCTGTAACAGTTGTTAGAAGCCGCTCGCAAGTACTCGGGATAAGTGATGATGTTTTTCAGAAAAATGATATTCATATTCATGTGCCCGAAGGAGCAACACCAAAAGATGGGCCGAGTGCTGGTATAGGTATGTGTACTGCAATTATTTCAGCGTTAACTAAAATACCTGTGCGCTCAAATGTTGCAATGACAGGTGAGATAACCTTACGAGGTGAAGTTTTACCTATTGGTGGTTTAAAAGAAAAATTATTGGCGGCTCACCGTGGTGGAATTACAACAGTTTTAATTCCTGCGGAAAATAAAAAAGATTTGGCGGAGATTCCAGAAAATATCAAACAGAATCTTGATATTAAACCCGTTCACTGGATTGATGAGGTGTTAGAAGTTGCTTTGCAGTACATGCCGGTGCCTAGTGTTGACGTGGAAGAAAAAAAGGATGATAGTAAATCAGTAAAGGTTAATGAATCGAACCGGATTGCACATTAATCCTTATTTTAGGTGTTTTTTGAGGAGTGTAGAGCAAAACCCTAATAATCGAGGTGTCTAGCCGTTTTTATGCTTGACACCTCGTGAGTGCACTTGATATAACTAGTCCTGTTTCTTTTATTGCCCTTGTTTTGTTGTTGTAACAACGCATGGTTTAAGAGATCAGCTTTCTCATTTCATACATAATTACAGTTTACTTCCTAAGGGGGAATAATGAATAAATCGGAACTTATTGACGCTATTGCTGATGCATCTGAATTAACAAAGGCTGATGCCGGTCGAGCTTTAGATGGTTTTTTGAGTGCTGTAACTGAAGCATTAAGTAACGGTGATCCAGTCGCTTTAGTTGGATTTGGTACTTTTGCTGTTAAAGACAGAGCTGAGCGTAAAGGACGTAATCCACAAACTGGTGCAGAGATTACAATTAAAGCAGCAAAAATTCCTTCATTTAAAGCTGGTAAAACTTTAAAAGATGCTGTAAACTAGCATTCTTTAGTCGGGTGCTTAGCTCAGCTGGGAGAGCATCGCCCTTACAAGGCGAGGGTCGGGGGTTCGATCCCCTCAGCACCCACCAGACTTTGGAGCGGTAGTTCAGTTGGTTAGAATACCGGCCTG